>JAQUAR010000133.1 GCA_028687155.1 Methylacidiphilaceae bacterium
TCGCTTCTCTGGGAGAAGATCCGGGCGCGTCAGCCGGAGCTGGTCGAAAAGCTCTCCGGCGACCAGGGGGAAGAGAACGGGCAGGAGAGTGTTTCCGAATGAGCGAATCAGGTGGGAAGCCGGCGGAGAGGAAGGGAGCGGGGCGGAGGAAGGCGGCTTTGGATCCGCGATTGGCGGAATATCGCGGAGTCTGGGTCTTTATCGAGCGGGATGACCAGGGGGTTCACCCGGTTTCCTGGGAGCTTCTGGGTGCGGCGAGAGTGCTCGCGGATCAGCTCGGATCGGAAGTGGGAGCGGTGGTCGCGGGTGGAGCAGCGGAATCGCTCGAGTCCAATTGCCGGGATGCGGTCGCCTACGGCGCGGACCGGGTCTATCAGACCGCCCATCCCGTGCTGGCCGGCTATCGGAATGAGCCCTATGCCAAGCTCCTCTGCGAGCTGGTCAAAAAGCATAAGCCGGAGATTCTCCTGCTCGGCGCGACATCCCTTGGGCGGGATCTGGCGAGCAGCGTCGCTACGACGCTCGAGACCGGTTTGACCGCCGACTGCACGGAGCTCGCGATCGATCGGGAGAGCCGCGCCCTGGCGGCGACGCGGCCTACGTTCGGGGGTAACCTCCTCTGCACGATTCTGACCCTGAACTATCGGCCGCAGATGGCGACGGTGCGGCCGCGGGTTCTCCCCTTGCCGAAGAAGGATCACGGGAGAAGCGGGCAGATCCAGAAGGAAGAGATCGATCTCTCCGAAGAGGAGCTGGTCACCAAGCTTCTCGAATTTCTTCCGCACGCCGGGGGAGACCGGCTGGATCTCTCGCTCGCCGAAGTGATCGTCGCTGGCGGCAAGGGCCTGCAAAGGGCCGCCAACTTTTCCCTGCTCGAGGAGCTGGCTCGGGCCTTGGGCGGAGAGGTGGGGGCGACGCGGGCGGCTGTCCAGGCAGGATGGGTCGACGCCCAGAGACAGATTGGGCAGACCGGGAAGACGGTGCGGCCCAAGCTCTATATCGCCGCGGGGATCTCCGGGGCGATTCAGCATCGGGTCGGGATGGAAGGGTCGGATCTGATCGTGGCGATCAACACCGACCCCAACGCACCCATTTTCGAGGTGGCTCATTATGGGATCGTCGGGGACGCGTTGATTCTTCTCCCTCTGCTGACGCGCACGGTACGCGGGCAGGCCGTTGAGGCAAAAACAACCGGACTCGAGGTCTGTTCCTCCTCATGAACGAACGGTTTGATGCGATCGTCGTCGGTGCAGGTCCTGCCGGGACCGCTACTGCCCTTACCCTGGCCCGAGGAGGATGTAAGGTCCTTCAGATCGAACGGGGGGAATATCCGGGTTCGAAGAACGTGCAGGGAGCAATCCTCTATGCCGATTCTCTACAGAAGCTCATTCCCAATTTCCGGGAAGAGGCGCCGCTCGAGCGGCACCTGGTCGAGCAGCGGCTCTGGGTTCTCGATGATCGGTCCTACATCGGGAGCACGTACCGCTCTCCCGTTTCGAGCGATGCCGAGCCGGATCGCTACACGATCCTGCGTGCGCAATTCGACAAGTGGTTTGCCAAGAAAGCGCAAGAAGAGGGCGTCCTCTTGATTTGCGAAACGACCGTTCTCGATCTGCTCCGGGAGGGGGAGAGGGTGGTTGGAGTTCGCACCGACCGGGAAGAGGGAGAGATCTACGCCGATGTCGTGATCCTGGCGGATGGTGTCAACTCGGTGCTGGCGCGTAAAGCCGGCATTCGACCCGAGCTGAGAGCGGGAGAGGTTGCGCTCGGAGTCAAGGAGGTTCTGTTCTACTCCCAGGAGAGCTTGGAAGATCGTTTTGGGATTCAGGGCGATGAGGGGGTCGCGATCGAGATGGTCGGCAAGATCACGCGAGGAATGGTGGGGACGGCCTTTCTCTACACCAATAAGGAATCTCTCGCCGTCGGGATCGGCTGTCTTCTCTCCGACTTTCGGAGGGAGAAGGTCCCGCCCTACGTCCTGCTTGCGGGCCTCAAGGAGCATCCGGCGCTGCGTCCGCTTTTACGCGACGGAGAGATGAAGGAATATACGGCGCATCTCATCCCGGAAGGAGGCTACAAGGCGATCCCGAAGCTCTCGGGGGACGGCTGGCTCATCGTGGGAGACGCGGGCATGTTCGTGAACTCGGTTCACCGCGAAGGCTCCAACTTGGCGATGGAGACGGGGAGGATCGCCGCGGAGACGGTGATCGAGCTCAAGCAAGCCGGAGAACCCTTTAGCGAACGCAATTTGCGCCGCTATCGGCAGCGGCTCGACCAGAGCTTCGTGATGAAGGACCTGCGAAAATACCAGCACGTCCATGAGGTGCTGGACCAGAACCGCCATTTTCTCACGACCTATCCGGAGCTCGTGAATCGAGCGGCGGAAACCCTTCTTCGGGTGGATGGAGTCGACAAACGTGCTAAGGAGAAGGAGGTGACCCGAAGTTTTCGGAAGCACCGTTCCTATCGTGGCCTCTTCTCCGACGCGGTGAAGCTATGGAGGGCATTCCGATGAACGAGGTGGAAGAAAAGCTCTATCAAAACCGGTATCGGCTCGATGCGGGACATCCGCACATCCGGATCCGCGACCCGGAGATCTGCCAGGCTCGGTGCACGCAAAAATCCTGTGCCGCCTGCTGTCCGGCGGGATGCTATACGCTAGGACCTGAGGGCGCCATTACGTTGCTCACTGACGGCTGCCTCGAGTGCGGAACCTGCCGAATCATCTGCAGCGAGTTTCGCAACGTCGATTGGGAATATCCTCGAGGCGGCTTCGGGATCCTCTTTAAGTTCGGCTGATTGGCTGCCGATCCTCGGTCCGCATTCCCCTTCGCTGTTCTCCGGAACGATTCCGCTTGCTCCCCTGCGCAAGCCGCCGCCCAGTCCATACACCACTCGAGAAGATCGTGCCTCGAGTTGGCACGAGTCGCGCTTTCCCAAGAAAAACTTGACCAGATCCCCGGACGGGGACACTTGTAGTTAACGTTAAGATAAAGAAAGGGGAGGGTTTGCTATGAAGCTTGGGCAAAAGCGGATGCAGCGTGGACTGATCTTCATGCTCGGGGTGTTTTCCGTCGCCGGATCTTTGGCAGGATCGAGCCAGGCTCGAGTTCTCGAGTCGACCAACGGTCCGAGGATCACGGTGGGCGCCGCGGGTCATGCCTACACGAAGGAAGAGCTCGCGAAGAAGAGCTCCGGCAAGCCGGAGGCGAAGAAGCAGAAGAAGACGACGGCTTCGGAGAACGGTCAGAACGAACCAGCGGGGAAAGAGTAGGGTACCGGTTTGCCTCCGGAGGGGACATCGTTGGCGTTGCGCGTTGCGTCTCCTCCGAAAGGAGGAGCAGCCGCATGAAGGGAGAGAGGCGGGGCTCGGACGAAGAGAAGGCGTGCGTTCTTCTGGCTGAACCCGACCAGAAGCTGGCAGCGACGATCGGAACGGAGTTGCAGAGTAATGGGCTATCTTGGCGTCGGGTTGCGACCAGCGACGAAGCTTTCCTGGAGCTGAATTTCGGCGAGTTTGCTGCCGCTCTGCTCGATTCGGAGCTGGCCGGCCGTCCGGTTCTCGACGTGGTTGAGATGCTCCGCAGGCGCAACATCTCGGTTCCCATCCTGCTCTTCAGCGGGGATGTGGATTCCCGGGCGCGGATCCGGGCTTATGAAAAGGGGGTCGACAATGTCGTGCAGAAGCCGTGCTCGCCATCGGAACTTTCCGCTCATCTCAAGGCGTTGCTGCGCCGAAGGACGGGCACTCTCCCTTGGGTCCGAGCGATCGAGGACCTGGAAATCGACTTTTCCGGCCGGCGAGTCTTTCGCGGGGGAAAAGAGATCGCCCTCACACCCCGGGAGTTCGGCATTCTCGAGTATCTCCTTCGGAATCAAGGGAAGGCCGTGAGCTTCGAAGCCCTGGCCCAGGAAGTCTGGCACCAGCCCGAGCGAGCCAAGACCATCAGCAACGTGGTGCGCGTTCACATGGCCAGCTTGCGCAAGAAAGTCGATCACGGACGTCTCGTGAAGCTCCTGCACACGATGCGCGGGTATGGTTTTGTTCTGCGGAGCGACAGTCAGTAGCCTGCCCGTCTCTCAAGCTTTCTCCTGCGGCTGGCAAAGTGGGCTTGTCTCCTTCGCTCTTGCTTGGTTTTCCATCCTTGCGGTCTGTCCTCATACAGTTCCGGTGGAAAACCGGCGCCGCGCCTTGCATCCGAGCCCTTCGGCCCTCGCTCGGGTACAAACTTTGTAAGACAGGCAGGCGGCTAGCGGGCTGGTTCCGGCTTTGTCGGAATCGGAAGTGCGGGATGGGGAGCGGCGTTCGACAGGCGCTTGGATTCGGTCGGATTCCGGTAGCTCCATGCGACCGCTCCGCGGGTTTCCGCTTCTGCCAGAGCCTCCACAATCCGGTGATGATGGGGGGATAGGAGGCAAGCCGGGTCGGTCGCGCCCGCGTCTTGCGTGAGAAGGAAGGCCTGACAGCGACAGCCTCCGAAGTCGAGTTCCCGGCGTGGACAGCTCCGGCAAGGCTCGGGGAGCCAGTCCGTCCCTCGGAATCGGTTAAAGGCTTCGGAATCAAACCAGATGTCCCGGAGGCTCTGTTCCCGCACATTCGGAAAGGAGAGGCTGGTGATCTCCCGCGCGGCCTGGCACGGAAGCACCTGTCCATCCGCTGACACCGTGAGGAAAGCGCGCCCCCAGCCGTGGAGGCAGGCCTTCGGATAGTCGGCGTAGTAATCGGGGATGACGAAGAGGAGATCCATTTTGCCCCGGAGCCGCTTTTGAGCTGCGGCCGCGACGTTCGCAGCGTGCTCGACTTGCGCCCGCGTCGGCAAGAGCCATCGGCGGTTTTCGAGCGCCCAGCCGTTGTACTGGGCGTTCGCCAGCTCGAGCCGTTCTGCTCCCCACTCTTCGGCGAGGGCAATGATCTCCTCGATCCGATCGAGATTCTGGCGATGGAGAACGGCATTGATCCCCAGCGCGAAGCCTGCCTCGCGCGCCATCCGCCCCGCCTCCGCCTTCTTGGCAAAGCTCCCCTGCATCCCGGCAGTCCATTCCGCGCTTTCCGGTCGGCTGTCCTGGATGCTGAGCTGGAAGCCGCCAAGCCCTGCCTCCTTGAGCTTCTTGGCGAGCTCGGAGGTGAGGAGGGTGCCGCCCGTGCTGAGGTTGGGATAGAGCCCGAGCGAATGAGCGGCCCTAATCAGCTCGGGCAGATCCTTTCGCAGAAGCGGCTCTCCCCCTGAGAAGTTGGCTTGCAGCACGCCGAGCCCGGCGGCCTCCTCCAGGACCCGAAGCCACTCCTTGGTCTGAAGCTCGCCACGCAGCGAGCGGGCGAAGTCAAGCGGGTTGCTGCAATAGGGGCA
>JAQUAR010000134.1 GCA_028687155.1 Methylacidiphilaceae bacterium
CCCGGGCCGGAGAACTGATCACGGGCCGCGGCGTGGTTCGTACCCCGGCGTTCATGCCCGTGGGCACGCGAGGGACGGTGAAAGGAGTCTTTCCGCGCGATCTTCTCGACCTAGGCGCTCAGGTGATTCTCTGCAACACCTACCATCTTCTGCTCCGTCCCGGAATCGACCTGCTGCGCGATCTGGGCGGGCTGCATCGATTTCTGGGCTGGCCCGGCGCGATCCTCACCGATAGCGGAGGCTATCAAGTCTTCAGCCTCTCCTCCCTCCGGAAGGTCGACGACCACGGTGTGGTTTTTCGTTCCCATCTGGATGGGAGCCCTCTCTTTCTTTCTCCCGAGCTGGCGGTCGAGTTTCAGCTCATCGCCGGCAGTGATCTGATCATGAGCCTGGACGAGTGCCCGCCCTGGCCCGCATCCCCAAGCGAGCTCGACCAGGCAGTCCGCAGAACGGTGCTCTGGGCCGCCAGAGGGAAAGAGGCGTGGAAGCGACTCCGGGATTCCCATGACACGCTCCCCACGCCGGAAGCGGGGCTTTTCGGCATCGTCCAGGGCGGAGGAGATGCCAGGCTCCGGGCGCTCTGTGCGGAAGAACTGGGAGCGATCGGATTCGATGGCTTTGCGATCGGGGGGGTCAGCGTAGGGGAGCCTCCCGAAGAGGGGTTGCGCGCAGTCGCGGAGACGGTGGTTCATCTCGACCGGGCACGGCCTCGGTACGTTATGGGCGTGGGCGAACCTTGGCAGATGGTCGAGATGGTCAATCTCGGGATCGATCTCTTCGATTGCGTCCTTCCCACCAGGCTGGCGCGACACGGAGTCGCCTACACGGGAATGGGACGCCTTTCGCTCCGGAACTCGTTGTTTCGTCTCGATCCGGCGCCGATCTCCTCGGAATGCGGCTGCTACGCCTGTCGGAATTTTTCCCGAGCCTACTTGCGCCATCTGCTGAAATCAGAGGAAATTCTTGGCCTGATGCTGCTCACGCTGCATAACCTATATTTCTATCTTTGCCTGATGAAGGGGATGCGAACGGCTCTGGAGACAGGACGCTGGGAAGCATTCCTGGCAGAGAAGAGAAAACGTCGAGAGGAATTTAACGAGGAATCATGACCATGGGCATAGCACTTTTATGGATCGCGGCGGCGCAACCAGCCGCTGCGGCAGGTCAGGGCGGTGGGGCGGCGGAGGGGGGTGTGCCAGCTTTTTCGTCTCTCGTCACAATGGCGGCGATCTTTGGGGTCTTCTACTTTTTGTTGATACGGCCCCAGCAGAAAGCTCGGAAGGAGCAGGAGCGACTCATTGCAAGCGTGAAAACCGGCGATCAGGTGGTCACCAGCGGCGGGCTGTTGGGAACGGTGACCAACGTGAAGGAGAAGACGGTGGTGATCCGGGTAGCGGAGAATGTTAAGGTCGAAGTGCTCAAAGCGAACCTGACTGCGGTCACCAAGTCGGAAGCGGAAACGAAGTAGGGAGACAAGAAAGCGGAGAGAGAAAACGCCATGCTGCTTTGGTCTTTCGTCACGGCCCTCTTCTTCCTGATCGCGCTGATCTGGTATTTCACCGCGACGGAAGAGCGGGTGCGCCGCTGGGTGGGCCTCTTTTCCATCGTCATGCTCCTGGCGAATGCCGGCCTTTCGCTCTTTCCTCTAGACCGGGGGATTCGGCTCGGCCTTGATCTGAAGGGAGGGACGGCCTTTCTCTTGGAGTTAGAAGGTCAGCCTTCGCCGGGGGCGTTGCAGCAGGCCACGGCAGTGATCCGGAAGCGGGTTGATAAATTCGGCTTGTCCGAGCCGATCATCCAGCCGGTGGGTCGGAACCGGATCAGCGTTCAGATCCCTGGGCTTGCCGAGGCCGAAAAAAACTCCGCCCGTCAACAGCTTTCCAAAGTGGCCAAGCTCGAGTTCAAGCTGGTCCACCCGCAGAACGGCCAACTCCTTGCGGAGGTTCAGGCGGGCCAGGGGCGTATCCCCGCCGATTACGAGCTGCTTTCCTTCGCCCCGGAGGAGGGACGGTCTACCGGATTGCGTCAGATCTTGGTGAAGCGTCGGGCGGAGATGGGCGGGAAGCATGTCCGTCGGGCTTTCCGAGGGTTCGACGAAGTCGGCCGTCCCACCGTGGTGATCGAATTCAGCGAGGAGGGATCGCGCCGCTTTGGGGCGCTGACCAGCGCCAACATCGGGAGGCAGCTCGCCATCGTGCTGGATGGAGAGGTCCGTAGCGCCCCCGTGATTCAGTCGGCGATCTTTCGAAGCGCGATCATTTCGGGGGGCAACATGAACCCCAGAGAGGCGGAAGATCTGGCGAGCGTCTTGGAAAACCCCCTGGAGATGCCGGTCAAGTTGCTGGAGGAGCGGGGAATCGATCCTTCCCTAGGCCGCGACTCGATCTTGAGCGGAGCAAGAGCGGGATGGGTGGCTTTAGCCCTCGTGGTGGTCTTCATGGTGGCGTATTACCGCGCGGCCGGGGTAGTGGCCGTGTTCGCCCTGGGGGTGAATCTTTTTCTTCTCTTCGGATTTTTAGCGCAATTCCATTTCACCTTGACCCTTCCCGGACTTGCCGGAGTCATCCTGACGATCGGCATGGCCGTAGATGCCAACGTCCTGGTCTATGAGCGCATGCGTGACGAGATCGACGCAGGGAAGCCGATCCGTCAGGCAGTGACCACCGGGTTTGAACGAGCCTTCAGCGCCATCTTCGACTCCAACGTCACCGTCATCCTGGTCGCCGTGATCCTGATGTGGCTGGGGAGCGGGCCGCTCCAGGGATTTGCCGTCACCCTCGTGTTGGGTATCGTGGCGAATCTCTTCGCCGCCCTTGTGGTGACTCGGAATGCCTTCGAATGGCTCCTGGCGAGCGGCTGGTTGCAGCATCTGTCCATGATGCGGGTCTTAACACGTCCGAACTTTCCCTTCCTGGCCTGGCGCCGGGTGGCGTGCTGGCTGGCTCTGGTTCTGCTCGCCGCAGGGCTGACGACCTTCTTTCTCCGCAGCAATAAGCTGCTGGGAGTTGATTTCGTGGGGGGAGACTCCCTTACGGTCGGATACCGGCAGGAGGCCCCAGTCCAGGAAGTTCGGGCAGTCCTGGAAGGGGCGGGCATTCATCCGAGCATGATGCAGTATGCGCGGGAGTTCCGGCAGCTCTCGCTCGAGACCCGGTACGGCGAGGGTGCGCGTGCATTAACGATCCTCCAGCAAAAGCTCCCGTCGGCCGGGTTCGCCAATGCCAGGCTCGACAGCGTCGGTCCTGTGGTGGGGGAGGAGCTGAAAGGACGGGCGATGCTGGCCCTCTCCCTCGGGCTTGCGGCGATTCTGCTCTACGTGACCCTGCGTTACCAGTGGTCGTTTGCTGCTGCGGCCGCCCTTGGACAGCTGCACGACGTTTTGCTTGCCGTGGGTGTCATGGCGATCCTGGGTCAAGAATTCACGATGCCGCTGGTCGGCGCTTTCCTGACGATTCTCGGCTACTCGATCAACGAGAAGATCGTCATTTCCGATCGTGTTCGGGAGGCGGGTCGGTTGCGCCTCGCTGGGACCTTTTGGGATTATATCAATAGCGGGGTCAATCTGACTCTCGCTCGTACGTTGATCACGGGCGGCACCGTTCTCCTGGCCACTCTTTCCATGTTGGTGCTCGGAGGTCCGGTCATCTCCCCATTCGCTCTGGCGATTCTCATCGGCGTACTGGGCGGCATGTTTTCCTCCCACTTTTTGACGCCGGCGCTGATTTACTGGTTTCACGAGCTTCGAGAAAAGCGCGGCCAAGTGACGCAGCACCCGGAACCTCAGAGTGCCTAGCGGGGCGGGGGAAGGGAGTGCCATGGGAGAAGCCGAGCCAGGCGACGACGATCAACGAGAAGCCAGAACTATCTGGGAGATCGATTCTCCTGGGGAAGAGGCCAAAACCCTCGGACGGGAACTCGGCGTCTCTCCCTTGCTCGGGGGGCTTCTCGTGGAGCGAGGACATCGCGATCCGGAGGAGGCCTCCCGCTTCCTCAACCCCAAGCTGTCCGCGCTGGAAGACCCTTTCCAGTTGAGCGGCTTGCGGCAGGCGGCCGAGCGGTTGCGGCAGGCCATTGTCGAAAGGCAGCGGACTCTGGTTTACGGCGATTACGACGTCGACGGAGTAAGCTCTACGGCTCTTTTGGTCCGAGCCCTCCGGTTGCTGGGCGCTCCGGCGTCGGCGTTCATTCCTGAGCGGGCATCGGAGGGCTACGGGCTCACCCGGCAAGGCCTGGAGAGGGCTTTCCGTCTTTTCGGCGAGGAGAGAGGGAATCATGACCCTGGGCAGAAAGAGGTGCCCGATCTCGTGGTGGCCGTCGACTGCGGCACGACCTCGATCGAGGAGTTGTCTTGGCTCGCGGAGAAGGGCGTAGAGGCCATTGTGGTGGACCACCATCGACCCGCCGGCGGTTGGCCACCGGCTTGCGCGATCCTCAACCCTCACCGGGATGGCCGGGGCAGCCATTTGGCGAGCGCGGGTCTTGTCTTCAAGCTTCTCCACGGGCTTCTCAAGCTGGAACCGGCCTATCGGGAGCGGCTGCGGCTGCGGGAGGAGCTGGACCTAGTTGCCCTGGGAACTATTGCCGATGTCGTCCCCTTGACCGGTGACAATCGGATTTTCGTCGCACGAGGCCTGGAGCAACTGGGCCGCCGCCGGTTGCCCGGTTTGCGGGCCCTCGCGAGCGTTTCGAAGATGGGCGAGAAGCCGACGGTGGAGGATGTCGCCTTTCGGCTTGCTCCCCGCCTCAATGCAAGCGGGAGGCTCGACGACGCGATGGAATCGGTGCGCCTCCTTCTGACCGATTCGCCCGCCGAAGCGGAGCGGGGCGCCCTTTCGTTGCATCGGAAGAACCTGCAGCGACGGCTCGTCGAGAGGGAGATGCTCGAGGAAGCGCTCGGCACATTGGAGAAAGAGCCTGCGGCTTTCACCGGCGGGGCGATCGTGGTCGGAAAGAGGGGATGGCATGCGGGCGTGGTAGGAATCGTGGCCTCGCGTCTCTTGCGCCGGTTTCACCGGCTGGTCGCCGTCGTCGCCTTTGATGAACGGGGAGAAGGGAAGGGGAGCGCACGGGGAATCCCTGGGATGTCGATCGTGGAGGGGTTGCGGGCAACTGCCGCTCACCTGGAGAAATTCGGCGGACACGATCTGGCGGCGGGCTTTTCCCTTCGGGAGGAAAACCTGTCTGCGTTTCGTGCGAGCTTGGTACAGTGGGCCAGCCGCGCGGGCTCGCCGGAGATCTTCCGTAGACGGCTCAGAATCGCCGGAGAGCTTCCTCTCTCCGCGGCGGGCCTCCCGCTCTACGAGGAGTTGGAGCGGCTGGCCCCCTTCGGG
>JAQUAR010000135.1 GCA_028687155.1 Methylacidiphilaceae bacterium
CCTCCAGAAAGCGATCGTGATTCCCGTTGGCGAAGAGCGCGGCGAAGGTCAGACTTTCCCGACGCGCGGCGGTGAGGCCCCGCACCAAGTCGTGCATCCACGGGCTCATGTCCCAGGAAGGAAGGCCGTAAAAATAGGAGTCGTCTTGGATTCGGAGCGACTCTCGAAGCGACGAGCGAAAATGAAGGTCCTTTTCCGGCCGGTATTGCCATTCGTGCTTGCATCCGACCGGCTGGTTGGCCAAGACGCGGGCTTCCCCATCGTTATAGCGGGCAAAGGCAAACGGCCTCCCGGAATCAAACCGGCCTAGCAGCTCGTCGAAATCCCCTCGGAAGTCCTGCGTCATTCGCGAGCCCCACCCAAGGCAGCAGGCTGCCAATCGCCCAAGGAACGAATCCCTTTCTTCAGGCAGTCTTCTCCCCTGCCCTCCGCCGCCGCCCGAATCGCGCCATACTTTCCGCATCGCTCCTTCCAGGCGCTCGTCCGTCCGGCGATCGGCCAAGCCAACCCGAGCAGGAAAAGCTCCCAGGAGCTTTTCACCCATTGACTGATCCGAATCCACCGAAGCGCACGGTCCGAATAGTGCTTTCGGTAAAAGAGATATTCCCCTTCCAGCTTCTTTTGCCAGTAGGCCCGCGGGTTCGTGCCCACCTCGCTGTGGCGGCCGATATGAAACGCCCGCACCTCGGAAAGGCAGGCGAGCCACAAGCCGAGCCGGCGCAGGCGAAGGCAAAGATCCTGGTCTTCCCCGTAGAGAAAGAAGTCTTCGTCGAATCCCCCTACCCTCGAGGCGGTTGCGGAGCGCAGAGCCAGGCAGGCTCCCAAAAGGGCCGCAAGCTCGCCCGGCAGAGTGCCCAGCTCCCCTCTCGTCCAGCGCTCGTTGGGATACGCACGAGCCGTGCTCGGTTGCCGTGAGCCGCTCTCCCCGTAGAGAGCCGGCCCGACCGCTCCGAGGGATCGGTCGGCGCGCAAGGAGGCGGCCAGCCGCGCCACCGCATCCGGATCCGGAAATCGGAGATCCGGGTTTACAAACATCAGAATCTCGCCCCTTGCCTCTCGCATTCCCTGGTTGCAGGCACGGGCGAACCCAACATTCTCGGGATTGCTCCAGAGCCTGATCTCGGGAAACTTCCCGGCGATCCAATCCGCGGTCCCATCTCCGGACGCATTATCGACAACGAGAATCTCCAGTCGGATCCCCTCCTGCGCTTGAAGCGATCGGAGGCAGCCGTCCAGCACCGGACGGCTGTTATAGGTCACGAGGATGGCGGATACGTCGATCGACTCCCTCACTGGTCGGCGCCTAGGGTGAAACGAGGCAGACACTCTGTCAAAGACAAAGCGGTGGAGTTGTATCTTGCGAGGATTTTGCTCCGCCGCTCAAGAATGATCTATCTTTTCCCATGGATCCGAAAATCTCTTCCCTACCGACGCCCGGTTCTGTCGTTTTTACGCTCGGACACGGTACACGCTCCCTGGAGGAGTTCGTTCACATCCTCAAAACAGCAGGAATCCAGATCGTCGTCGACATCCGGACTATTCCTCGGTCCCGCCATAATCCGCAGTTCAACCGGGAGACGCTACCTGCCGCACTCGCGACGGAGCGCATCGGCTACCAACATTTAGCTGTCCTCGGAGGCTTGCGCCACCCGATGCGGGATTCTCCAAACGGAGCCTGGCGAAACGCAAGTTTCCGAGGCTTTGCCGATTACATGCAGACTCCGGAGTTTTCCTCCGCGCTCGATCACCTGGAAGATCTCGCCAGGAAGAGCCGCCTCGTCCTCCTCTGCGCGGAGACCGTCCCCTGGCGCTGCCACCGTTCGCTCATCGCCGACGCTCTGGTCGTCCGCGGACTTCCTGTGCACCATCTCCTCGATGCCAGGCATGGCCAACCTCACCAACTCACCCCTTGGGCGCGGGTGAGAGGCCGCCAAGTGACCTATCCGTCTGGGTGCGCACGGTCGACCCACTCGAACCCGCTGCCCGGCCAAGCTAGTGCCCACGGGTGAATTTGGAAAACCTCCCCATGCCGGATGCGCGGCGAGCCCTGATCGCCTAACAGAAGGAGAGAGGAGCCCCCTTCCCGCCAAACGGCACTGGGTGGGGATTCCCGATGGACGCAAGAGGAAAAGACGAAAGACGGAGGTGCCATGCCCGAAGAAGCCAGGAAGCCGAAGGAAAGAGCAGAGCAGTTCACCCAAGATCTCCCCCCCTCCCAGCCGCTCGAGCACGCGGTGGACCAGTTTTTAGGCCAAACCCTAGATTTGGGCCAGAAGGTAACGGCGGCTGTTTGGAATGGTACGGGACTGAACCATCTGTTTGAAAAAAGCAGCCATAAGGCCGATGCCCCTTACCCGAAACGGGATGCGGAAAAGCCGCCAGGCGAATCCCCCTTGCTCGCTCTCAACAAGGAACGGGACGACAAGAAGTCGGAGGAAAGAGGAGAGAACTCCACCCAAGATCTCCCCCCGACGATCCGGCCTCAGAGCCAACGTGGGCCGTGTGCCGCCCCGGATTCCAAGGGCACCAGCTACGATCGCCTCCTGAGCGCGATGAACGAGAAGCTAGATCAGGCCCGGGAAGAGCTGCTCGAACTTCGGACGAAGGTCGACGAACTGAGCCCAAAAAGCAGCCACAAGGCCGATGCCGCCCACCCGAAACGGGATGCGGCAAAGCAGCGCGAATCCTCCCCGCCGCTTCCGCCCCTGGAGTGGGACGAATATGCCATTTCCTCGCCCGGTCCCTATCCTACGGAAAAGACCCACTCCCCCTCGACCCATCCTCCCGCGAAAGATCATCCATCCGAGGAAGGCCCAGCAAGAACGACCCCGATGCAGGCCCGTGAAGCTCTCCGCCACCTCCGGGAAGAATCCCGGACCATCGGTGGGGAAGCTCCCCGGGAAGAGAAGCAGCTCGAAAAGGAGTTTGGCCGGCTCCAGCACCAGAGGAAGGAGTTTTTTGCACAGACCACGAGGGTGGTTAAGGACGCCACCCAACTTCAGCAAGACCAGCGCCTCCATCCCGAGCGGGCTGCCAAGAACGAGGAAAGGCTGCATCACGACTGGCAGATCCTCCGCAAGGACAAGGAAACCGTCCGACACGATTCCCAATCGCTCGAACGCGATGCCGCCCGCTTTGGCAAAGAGCATCCCGAGTTGCGCAAGGAAGGGGCCGTCCTGGCCAAGGAGGCCCATCGCGAAGGGCGCGACCTTCCTCCCGTTCCTTCCGACCCCTCGCCTCGCCCTGGCTCCCATCCGCAGAGCCATGCGCAAAAGGCGATGGAAGCCCTTCGCGAAAAAGCCAAGGAGGCCCACTCTCCTACTTGTCTCATCGTCACCCAGGCTGGCCGCCACGTGCACATCTTCGAAAGCACGCGCAAGGAGCTTCTGACCCTCCACAAGCGATATGGGGATGATCTCGTGCGAGCCCAAAAAGACAGCGCTCTCCATCCGGAGGAGTGGAAGCGGCTTTGGGACGATCGCAAGAGGCTAGCCCACGATCAAACGGCGATCCACAGGCACGAGCAGGCCTTGGAGAGAGAATCCCACGCGATCGGTGCCTTCGCTCAGGAGGTCGGCAAGGAAGATCCCTCCCTGCGCAAGAGTGCTCAGAATCTGAGCCACCAGGTTCAGGCCGAGACGCGGGATGCCCACCGCTTCCTCCCCAGCGTTCCATCCCGGGAGTCTCGCGGAGGAGGCCGGGACCGCTGAACCGTTTACCGTTGCAGGCTGACCTGCTCAGGGCATCGTGGTCGCCTGCCGCAAGGTGCCGAAGTCATACTGGAGGGCGACCCAACCTTCGAAATCCTGGTACCAGCCGGTACGCGACTGAATCGAGGAGGCCAGATCCGGATTGAGGCCCTCCACCGTCGAACTGGTTGGGGCAATGAAACGGGTCGCGTATCCGAGGATCCAATTCCAGTGTGGGACGATCCGGATGGCGACTCCCGCCAAGACCTTTGTCGAAGGGGCATAGGTAAAGACCGTCTGGCCGGGGGCGACCAGTTCCGCGCCCGAAGGGCTTACCACCGCATTTCCGCTCGTCCAGGATAATGCGACTCCGGCGGTTGCTCCGAGGAAGGGCACGAAGCGGGTGGGGTTGGAGATCAGGACCACCCCGCCGATCTCCGGGAGAAACGTCCGGCTGGAGCCGCTGGAAGCGGTGGGTCCGGCCGAAGAGGGTCCATAAGAAAGAGCAGAAGAGCTCATTTCCGCATAGTTGAGGATCAGCAGTAGCCCGGGAATCGCCTTCCACTTCCCGTCCCGAGTCAGCGGCAGGCCCGCATCCATGAAGTTGTAGCCGAGATAGGGGCCGGCGAAGATGCCGGTGTGGGTCTGGGAAACGCCATGGGAACTCTGCGGGCCACCCGGAGTCTGGGCGACTCCCGAAACCTGCTGCGAGGACGGCCATGCGCCGCCGAAGAAGCCGCCGACCACCAACCCCTTGGTCCAGTTCTCCTCAGGCTCCGGAGAGCGGAGCAGCTTGAGCCGCGCCGCCGCCTTTTCGACCGAGGGCTCTTCGGCGGAAATCTCCTCGCCGGAAAGCGGTCCGCCCACGCAGAGAAACGGAAGAGCCACGGTCCAGAGTGCCGCCCCCATTGACGCGATGGAAAGCCTTCCCCTCCCTAGCGTGTGCGTTGCCATGTTGGTTGGGCCAGCGCACCTTGGCGGAAGGAGAGAGCCCTGTCAATTCCACAATACCAATACTGTCGTAAGCAAGGGAAGCGACCGCTTGAGTACTGGGGGCTGGAGAGGTCTATGAGACAGGACGTGGACGGCTTGGGCCAAGCGGAAGCGGAAGCGGAAGCGGGAGCAGCCAGGATTGGATCGCCATTGTCACCCAAGGGGGGCAGTTTTGCACCGGCGGCAACAAATTCCTTGAACCCGCGGGGCCAAACGCTGATTCTTACCAGCGTGACTCAGGTCGCCCCCCCTTCGGGCTTCGATTCCCTGCCCGCCGATTCGACCGCCTTTGCCCCGAGCCATCCGGCGCGGCTCGCGGCTCTGGGACGTCTCTTCGCCCTCCATCCGTCCCATCCCGCGCAAGCCCGGGTGCTGGAGATAGGCTGCGGTGCGGGCGGCAACCTGCTTCCGATGGCCGCCCTCTATCCGCGCGCAAGCTTTGTCGGGATTGACTCTTCCGCCGTCCGAATCGAGGAGGGGCTGGCGCGGATCTTCGCACTCGGCCTACACAACGTCGAGCTACGCTGTCTGGCTCTCAACCCGGTTGGGGAGAACTGGGACGCCGTCGATTATCTTATTGCGCACGGGGCCTGCCCCTGGGTC
>JAQUAR010000136.1 GCA_028687155.1 Methylacidiphilaceae bacterium
GCCTCCCGCGCCTCTGCTCCCGAAAGCGCGAGCATTGGGCGCTACCCGGACTTTGCCGGCGAAACCCCGGCACGCGAATCGTCGGCAGCACTGTTTGGCCGACGTCGTGGACGATCTTCCCTGGTAGGGGAATGCTTGTCTATGGTTTTAGGAACGGCAGAGGCGAAAAAGATTGACCTCTTGGCGGCTAGTCGGCTCTCCGTAGCAGATCCGCAATGGAAAGAGACGAGACTTCCCCGCGCGCCACTCGATGGGCCGTGCTCTTTGACTGGGATGGAGTGCTGGTCGACTCCTCTCGGCAGCACGAGGAGAGTTGGCATCGCCTCGCCCGGGAAGAGGGACTCCCTCTCTTCCCCGGATTTTTCCTGCAGACCTTCGGGATGAAGAACGAATGGATCATTCCGCAGATCCTCCACTGGACGAAGGATCCAGAAGAGATCACCCGGCTCAGCCTGCGCAAGGAGGTGCATTTCCGGGAAATCGTCGCCGAAACCGGGCTCACGCTCTGCCCCGGAGCATGGGAGTGGGGCCAATGGCTGGCCGGACGCGCGGTCCCGACGGCGATCGCGTCCTCCTCGCAGCGAGCGAACATCGACCTGGCGCTCGAGAAGCTCGCGCTGCGTCCCTTCTTTCCCACCATCGTTGCCGCCGAGGATGTGAGCCGCGGCAAGCCCGATCCGGAGGTCTTTCTTGCGGCCGCCGACCGCTTGGGAGTCCCTCCCCACCGCTGTGTCGTCTTCGAAGACGCGCCCGCCGGGGTGGAAGCCGGAAAGCGAGCCGGGATGAAGGTAGTGGCCCTGACGACCACCCGCGCCCCCGAAGCGCTTCGGGAGGCGGACCGCATCATCGCCGATCTCGGTGCGTCAACCCCTTCCGAGATCGAACGATGGCTCTTCCCATAACCGCCTGAGGGTTTCTCCCAGCTGCTCGATCCCCCCTTGCAGTTCCTCTTCGGTGATCGTCAACGGCGGGGCGACCAGGATCACGTTATGCTTGCAGAACGCATAAACCCCTCGCCCGAGCAGCTGCTGCTGCAGCCAGCCAATCTCTTGCGAAAGCGGCTTGTGCCAGAGGGAAAGAGGTTCGCGCGTCTGCCGGTTGCGGACTAGCTCAATCCCGAAGAAGGCTCCCAGGCCGCGGACCTCCCCGACGAGCGGACTCTGCTTCGCCAGCTCGCGTAGCCCGCGCCGCAGCCACTCTTCGATTTGGCCCGCCCGTTCAAAGAGCCCCTCATCCCGATAGGCGGCCAGTGCTCCCAGCCCCGCAGCCATCGCGAGCGGGTGGCCGGAATAGGTATGGCCGCACCAGAGTGGCTGCTCGTCGAAGGTCGTCGCAAGCCCTTCCCGCACCAACACGCCCCCGAGAGGCACGTAGGCCGAGGTCACCCCTTTGGCGAACGTCATCATGTCGGGGACGACCTCGAAGCGACTCGCTCCGAAGGTGGCCCCCAACCGGCCAAACCCGGTCATGACTTCATCGAGGATGAGCAAGATGCCATGGCGGCGGCAAAGCTCGCGAACTCCGGAGAGATATCCGGCCGGGGGAACCAGAACCCCGTTGGAGCCGACGACCGGCTCCAGAAGGATCGCAGCCACCCGGCTTGGATCCTCATGCAGCAGCACGAGCTCCAGGTGGCGGAGAGCACGCTCGCTCTCCTCCGCTTCGTTCGCCGAAAAGAACGGGCTGCGATAAAGATAGGGTCCCCAGAAATGGACCACCCCCGGAATCCCTGGCTCGCCGGCAAACCTCCGATACTCCCCGGTGAGCGTGCCCGCCCCCAGGGTAGAACCGTGAAAGGATCGATAGAGCGAAAGGATCTTTTGCCGCCCGGTGATCATCCGGGCCATCTTGATCGCATCCTCGTTGGCTTCCGCGCCTCCCGTCGTGAAGAAGACCCTGGCTCCTTCCGGCCACGGTGCGCACTGGCTCAAGCCCTGGGCAAGGAGGGCCCGCTGGTCGTGGAAGAAGGCGGGGGAGGCGTAACAGAGGCGGGCCGCCTGCTGCTGGATCGCTTGGACCACCTGCTCCTTCCCATGGCCGAGATTGACGGCCACGAGGCCCGCGCTCAAGTCGAGGTAGCGGTTCCCTTCCGAATCGTAGAGAAAACTTCCCTCGCCTCGGACGATCATCGGGCCTGAGGCCCGCTTCTGGACCGCCCACGGGGTCAGTACATGTTTGGCGTGAACTTCCGCCAGCTCTTTTGCCCAGGTTACCATCCTCTTCCCTTTCTTCTGCCCAGCACCACCATCTCCGTACCACCGGCAAACGCGTAAACCGACGTTTTCCAGCCCGCCTCCTCGACTCCCGCAGTCACCTCGACGGAGGTCAGGAGACGTGCACCCTGGGCATACTCGTGGAGGTTCTGAAACGCAAGGTTTCGTCGGGCAGGATCGCGCAGGGATGCGACCGTTTCCGGCCAGCATGGCTCCCAGAGAAGGATGGCCCCATCCGCCCGCGCGAGCCGCTCCAGATGCGCAAAGAACCTGTTGCGTGCCGGCCAGAGATGATGGAGCACCCGACTCACCAGAATGAGGTGGGCGGGCTCCGGACCATTCCAGGAAAAAAGATCTGCTTCGACCAGTTCCATCCGTTCGGAAAGGCCTGCGGTTTGAGCCGCCTGCCTTCCCTGGGCGATTCGCCCCGCCTCCCGGTCGATGCCGATCCCGCGCCAACCCGGAAGGCGGCGAAGCAAGCGGCGAAGGAGCCAGCCATTCCCGCATCCCAGATCCAAAACAATGCCCTCCCGCTGCGCCAGCTCCGCGAAGAGCGGCAGCCCGGAGAAGAGCTCCTCTTCGAAGAGGGAAGAGTGCTTCTCCTCCAAAAACTGTCCGAACCAAGGGAGAATTTCGGGATCGATCAAGGCTCCCGGCCCCGGTCGATGCCCCGTCCGAAAGAGAGGCACCAGGCGTAGGGCGAGCGAGGGCGCCAAGACCGCATCCACCGCCGTTGCCAGAAAGGAATCTTCCTTGGCTCTCCGCCGATCGCCCGACTCCGTCGCGAGGCAAAACCGACCGCCCTCCTCTTCGAGGTAGCCGAAGGCAAAACCGGCTTCGCAGAAGCCTCTCACATAACCAGCATCCAATCCCATCCGGCCGGCGATCTCCTCCGGAACGACCATTCCGGATCGGCGGAGGAAATCGAAGATTCCGGTGGCGATCCCCAAAAACCCGACAACGGCGCCCACCCCCTGCTCCCGTCCCGCGGCAATCGACTCATCTCCCACGATAAGAGAAAACATTACAGGAACGGACCCTCCCAGACAACGCTAGTCCTCATCGGCAAGGGAATGCCTCATGACCAGAACTCCCCGTTGTCCGCCGTTCCTTCGTGCACCATGAAAAAAACGGCTGCGCGCGCGCCTTTCCTGCGCCATCATCGCCTATGCTCGCTATCGCCTCCTGGATCCGAGCCAAGGACGAAGCGCTTTTCGCACGGATCTTCGAGCCCGAGGGCTTGTTGCTCCGCAATGCCCGGACGGAGGAGGTTCCGCCGGGGGGCTGGCAAGCACTCCTCCTGACCGGCGGCACCGACATCTCCGCCGTTTTCCTGCGGCAGGAGGTCGATGCCCCGGAGAAGATCCGCTCCCCCAACCCAAAACGGGACGAGTGGGAGTTTGCCGCCTTGCAATCGGCCCTGGCCCGCCGGCTCCCCGTCCTCTCGATCTGCCGCGGCGTGCAAATCCTTAACGTCGCCTTGGGGGGGACCCTCCATCTCGACGTCCCGGGCCACGAGAACCTGGAGGACTCCTACACGCAGCCGCTCGTCTACGCCGAGGGGGTCGAAATCCAATTCCCGCTGGTGAACAGCTCCCATCATCAGGCGATCGATCGGTTGGGATCTGGGGTCGTTCCCGAGGCCTGGTGCCGACGGGACGGAATCGTCGAGCAGGTTCGCGTGGAGGGTTACCCTTTCGTTCGGGGCGTGCAGTTCCATCCGGAGCGCGATCCTCTCCGCTACCGTCCGCTCTTCGCCGCGTATTGCGAGGCCGTGCGAGGGGCGGCTCGAGCGAATGGCTAAGCCGTCCCCTGGGGGGTCGGCCGGCCCCATCCGCCCCCGCCCGGAGTTCGAATGGAGAGGATTTGCCCAGGTCTACCCTGGAAGCTGATCTTGCCGGGCAAAACAGTCTCCCCACCTTCGTCGAGCAACACATTCTGGCCGCGTTCCCCGTTTGCTCCTCCTTGCAAGCCGTACGGGGGAAAGCGCCTTCGCTCGGACAAGAGGGTAACATCCATCGCGGCCAGGAACTCGATCTCGCGGATGATGCCATCCCCACCGCGGTATTTCCCGACTCCTCCGGAACCCCGCCGCAGCCGGTAGGAGACGACGCGGACCGGCAGCGCGTGCTCCAACTCCTCCACGGGGGTGTTCCGCGAGTTGGTCATATGGGTGTGAACCCCACTGTCTCCGTCTCCTGCCGGTCCACCCCCCATGCCCCCGGCGATCGTCTCATAGTAGGCAAAGCGGCAGCCGGATTCCGGATCGACCCCTCCGAGGGTCAGATTGTTCATCGTTCCGCCGCTTGCAGCGGGAATCGCGTCGGGCAGTGCCTGGCTGAGCGCTCGCAAAATCACGTCGACCAGCCGCTGGGAGGTTTCCACATTTCCCGCGGCGACCGCAGCCGGAAAAAGCGCATTCACCACCGTTCCGGGCGGGGCCACGACCTGGACGGGTGCGAGCAAGCCCGCATTCGCCGGGACGTCTTCCCGCAGCAGGGCGCGCACGACATAGGAGACCGCGGAGAGCGCAATGGCGAGCACTGCGTTGACGCTTCCCCGCACCTGGGGTGCGGATCCGGTGAAGTCGATGAACGCCTCCTCGCCCCTTTTGCGAATCGCTACGCGAATCGGAATCGGTTCTTCGGAAAAACCGTCGTCATCCAAGTAGTCCACCGCCTCATAGGTGCCATCCGGAATTTCGGACAGCCGCTGGCGAACCATCCGCTCCGTGTAGTCGATCAGCGAATCGGCCGCCGTATTGAGCTGCTCTTTCCCATACCGGCCGAGCAGCTGCTGGAGCCGTGCTTCGCCGGTCCGGTTCGCCGCGAGCTGGGCGGCTAGGTCTCCCTCCCGTTCTCCCGGCGTGCGCACGTTGGCCAAAATCACCTGGAGCAGCGCCTGGTTCCACCGTCCGTTCTCCACGAGCTTGACCGCCGGGATGCGCAAACCTTCCTGGAAGATGTCGGAGGAGGGAGGCATCGAGCCGGCCGTCATCCCTCCGATATCCGCGTGATGGGCACGGCTGGCGACGTAGAAGAGAGGAGCCCCCCTCTCCTCATCCT
>JAQUAR010000137.1:0-4598 GCA_028687155.1 Methylacidiphilaceae bacterium
CCCCGGGCGAGCGGCAAGAACGATCATGTCTCCCTTCTGCCATCCCGTAGTAAGGCCATCGAGCTCATAGAAGCCGGTGGGAATGCCAAAAAGCTTGCCCTTCCGCTGATGGAAGGAGTCGATCAGTTCGAGGGCGCGACGGAGCTCGACGGAGACCGGGGCGCTCGACCGAGTGAGGGAAAGGTTCGTAACGCGAAAGATCTCCCGCTCGGCATAATCGAGCACGGAGGAGGTCGACTGCGGATCGTCGATGATGCGCAGGACGATGCTGCTGCAGGCTCGATGGAGATGGCGGAGAAGGCTTTTGTCTTTGACCATCTCCAGGTAGGTGCCAATGTTGAGATGGCTCGAAAAAGACGCGGTCAATTCGGCGAGGAGGGCAGAACCCCCTACTTCCGCCGAAAGGCCGCTATCGACGAGGCTCTGCTGGACGGTGACGATGTCGATCGCCTGGTGGCGCGCATCCATCGTTCGGAAGAGATCGAAAAGAATACGGTGAGCGGGGACGAAGAAATCCTCGGACGAGAGAGACTCGAAAGCTTGGTTAAGAACGAGATCGGGGTGGAGGAGCAACGAGCCCAGAACAGCCCGCTCCGCCTCTGCGCTATAGAGCACGGTAGGAAGAGGCGCATCGGACCGTGACTCTTGGACGACAGGCTTGGCTCGGGTCACGGGGCGAAGATATCCAAAAGACAAGAGGGGACCGAGAAAGAAACTCTTTCTCGTGAGAACTGCAGGGTTGGAAGCGATGCGTTGGCTCAAAGAATACGATGTGATCGTGGTGGGAGGCGGGCATGCGGGCGTGGAGGCGGCCTTGGCTGCGGCTCGCACAGGGTGCGAGGTGCTGCTTCTGACCCTCCAGCTCGATGCGATCGCCCAGATGTCCTGCAATCCCTCGATTGGAGGGGTGGCAAAGGGCATCTTGGTCCGCGAAATCGACGCGCTAGGAGGCGTCATGGCGCAGAATGCGGACGCGACCGGCATTCAATTTCGCATGCTCAACCGCCGGAAGGGCCCGAGCGTCCAAGCACCTCGGGCTCAGTGCGACAAGAAGGCCTATCAGTTTCGCCTGAAGGCGATCTGCGAGACGACTCCCAACCTGGACATCCAACAGGGCTCCGTCGCAAGATTATGCGTGAAAGACGATGCGGTGACGGGGCTTGTCACGGACCTCGGAATCGAATTTGCAGGAAAGGCTCTTGTTATTACCACAGGAACATTCCTCCGTGGACTGATCCACATGGGATCGGAGCAGCGGCCTGGAGGCCGGGCGGGCGAAGGAAGCAGCGGGTTGTCGCTCGAACTCCAGAAACTAGGATTTGAAATCGGCCGCCTGAAGACGGGGACTCCGCCTCGGATCAACGGACGAACCATCGATTTCGAGGCCTGCGAGCAACAACCGGGCGAAGCTCCGCCTCCCACATTTTCCCTTTGCCTCGATGAACTGGAGGGGGGGGCGGAAGAGCTATTCACCCTCAATCGGTGGGATGGGCAAATGTTCCACGTGGAACAACAGCCCTGCTGGATTACCTACACGACCCCGGAGACACATCGGCTCATCCGAGAGAACCTTCACCTCTCCGCCATCTACTCGGGGCAAATCCAAGGGGTGGGACCCCGGTACTGCCCCTCCATCGAGGACAAGGTAGTCCGATTCGCCGCGCGCGAACGACACCAGATCTTCCTCGAGCCAGAAGGAAGGCATACCCAAGAGTTCTATGTCAATGGCTGCTCGACGAGCCTTCCCTTTTCGGTCCAATCCGCTTTCCTCCGAACGATCCCCGGGTTGGAGAACTGCCACATCCTGCGGCCTGGTTATGCGGTCGAGTATGACTATTGCCCGGCCACGCAGCTCCTTCCTTCGCTCGAAACCAAGCGGGTTGGACGCCTCTTCCTGGCAGGACAGATCAACGGTACTTCTGGCTACGAAGAAGCTGCTGCGCAAGGTCTTATGGCAGGCATAAACGCGGCAAGGTCGGTCCGGGGAGAGCCGCCGATCGTGCTGCGCCGAGACCAAGCCTATATCGGCGTGCTGATCGATGATCTGGTCACTCGTCCCATCCGAGAGCCCTACCGCATGTTCACGGCGCGCGCCGAACATCGGCTCGTGCTGCGTCACGACAATGCCGACGTCCGTCTTTCCGACATCGGTTCGATGGTGGGATCCCTTTCGGCACGGCGACAGACGAAGTGGCTTGCGAAAAAGCGCCGCATCGGAGAACTCTTGGAAGAGTTGAGCGGAGCCAAAACTGAGGGACGCACTCTCTCTGAATGGCTTCGGCGACCTGACTTTCGCTGGATGGACCTGCCGCAGCCGTTTCACAACGTGGAGCCCGAGATCGCGGCGCACCTGGAATGTGAAATCAAATATGCGGGATATATCGCTCGGGAACGGGAGCAGATCGAGCGGGTTCGGGCGCTGGAAGATCTCCTCCTTCCCGCCTGGCTCGATTTTGGGAGGATCGTCGGTTTGAAACAGGAGGCGCGGGAAAAGTTGCAGCAAATCCGCCCGGCAACCTTGGGGCAGGCGGCGAGGATTCCGGGAGTCAATCCGACTGACCTTGCCGTCCTCAGGATCGCTCTCAAAAGAGGGGCTCCCCATCGCACCTCCTGCGAAGCAGGAGGTCTCCCAGAGGAACAACCATGACCACCGCACCGCGCTATCGGCTCCTTCTCGATTCTTTGCGGCAGCGCGTCCAGGAGATCTCCCCTGCCCAGGCCTTTCACTGGATGCGGGAGCAGAAAGCGGTCTGCATCGACCTGCGCCACGCGCGTCAATGGGTCGCGGGCCACCTCCCGGGCGCGATCCACGTGGAGTTCGGCCAACTGCCCGGCGAGATCGAATCGAAGATCCGGACGGGTGAAGCGACTCTCCTCTGCTACAGCAGATTCGGCGAGCGATCGCTCATCGCGGCCGACCTGCTCCGGCAAATGGGCTCTACGACTGCATATTCTCTGGCCGGCGGCTGGGAAGCCTGGCAACAAGCGGGACTTCCCTTAGAAGTCGGTGCCTTTCCCTCTTCTCCCCTCCCGGACGAGCGTCTGGCGGGGATCGCGCAGCTGCCCCATCTGATCGATTCGATCCGTCGCCTCTCTGCCGGACTAGTGCCCTCGGTCACCCCGTTCGTTCGCAAAGAAGACCGCTCCGTCATGGAGTTTCTCTGCATCGATCCCCAAGCCATGGAGCAGATCGTCCTTTCCGCCGACTCCGATGCGGACATTCTGGCTCGGCTCAAGAGAGAGCTCGGACCCTCGTGGCCCAGCGATCACGCCATACGCGAGTTTAATGCTCGGGTTCTCCATCGGCGGAAGATGCCGGAAGCCACGGATGACTCGTAAGCGGCGAGCCCGTAATTCCCAAAGGCGAGGCTCGCTGCGATCACCTCCTCTCTCATGCACGGAGTCGGGCGACCATGCGGACAAAGGAAATGCCCGATGCCGCCTCCCGCGAGGATGCTGCGCGGCGGTCCCACTTCGCGCGCGCTCCTCTGCTCATCCCCGCATTGATTTTCGCGGCCGGCTGCTCCTGGGGAGCCGGATCGCCGGCTCTCTTCTGGCCCAGCCTTGCAACCGTCGCCCTCCTGGGCGCTCTCTGGTTTCGAAACCTCTCTCCGCAACGATCGCTCCACCCCTTCCTGGGAGCCCTATTCTTTGTCGGGGTCTGCGGCGCCGCGTTTCACAGAGGATGGAGGCCAGCAGACGACCTGCGCCACCTTCCCCAGGCAAAGTTTGGAGCTGACTGCTGGTGGGAGGGAACGATCCAAAGCGTGCCCGTCGAAAAAGAACGCGAAGGAGAACGAACCGCAACGGCACTCTTTGCCGTTCGTCGAGCATGGCTTTCCGGAGGCTGGCGATCAGCGTCCGGTCGGGCGCTCCTCGAAGTTCGTGCGGCTCCCGCCGGCGGCTTGTCGCTCTCCCAGAGGCTTTGGGTCCGGGGAGCCTTGCGGCGGCCCGGAGAACCGCGCAATCCAGGAGATCCCGACTGGCGAGAGATCTTGGCTGTTCGTCATGTTTCCTACCGCTTGAAAGCGGCTTGGAGCGACATCCGACCCCTCAATCCCGGAAGCTGGCTCGGACGGCAAATCGGGATGGCAAGGCGCTGGGCTTCGCGTCTCTTGCGGACGGGGATCGAAAGCGACCCGGAGGCGGTCGCCCTTCTCCTGGGAATGATTTACGGCCAGACCGGGGGCTTACCAGCCAAAACCGAGGAGGACTTTCGCCTGGCCGGCGCCTATCACGTCTTCGCCGTGAGCGGGCAAAACGTCGGCGCCTTTCTCACCGTGGGCCTCGCCTTGCTCGAGGCCGGGAGGGTTTCTCGGTGGAGATGGGGTTGGGCTCTTTTTCCTGCTGTCGCCTTCTACGCATTCTTCTCCGGCGGCTCCGCCAGCGTGGGCAGGGCCGCCCTTCTCTCCTCGCTCGTCTTGACTGCCTGGCTGATCCGCCGCCCCGTGAGCCTCTTGAACCTTTGGGGAGCCTGCCTGCTCCTTTTCCTCGCGCTGGATCCGCTTTCCGTGCAAGACGTGAGTCTCCAGCTCTCTTTCGGCGTCGTCTTGGCGCTCCTCTTGCTAAGCGGGCCCCTCTCCCGATGGATGGCATCT
>JAQUAR010000137.1:4608-5266 GCA_028687155.1 Methylacidiphilaceae bacterium
TCCCCGCGCATCGCGCTTCCTGGAATGGGTGGGCGGAGGATTCGCCCTCCTCTTGGGCTCCTCACTCGCAGCCTCGATCGGCGCCCTCCCGTTCGAGATCGTTCACTTTCACTTTGTCAGCCTGGTGGGCCCCGTCGCCAATCTGCTCATTGTTCCGCTTGCCGAACTGGTGGTGACGGTCGGAACGCTTTCGCTCTGCTTCGGCGCGCTCTCTTCCCTTCTCGGAACCCTTCTCAACAATGCCAACTGGCTTTTCGCCCATGCTCTGCTCGCCACCGTCGCCACGGCCGCGCGACTCCCCGCGGCGGGCGTCGCCGTCGGTGACCCCAGCACTCTGCTCTCCGAAACTCCGGGCCTCCGACTCCTCTTCCCGGCAATCCCTTTGGGCTCTGCTTGCCTCGTTCACCGGCAGGGAAAGGTGCTGCTGATCGAAGCGGGAGAAAGGGGAGCCCTCCTGCCAAGAATCGATCCGATCCGGCGCTTCTACGGGTGGAACTGGCTGGATGGGGCGATTCGAAGAGAGGGGAGCAGTTGGCGGATCGCCCCGCGCACGCCTTGGGGAGTGGAGGGAGCTTTTGCGCCCATGGAGCAGTTCTCCCTAACGAACACCCTTCGCCTGCAGCCTGTTGCGTCCGCGTTCCCCAAAAGGGGCGCAGCC
>JAQUAR010000138.1 GCA_028687155.1 Methylacidiphilaceae bacterium
GTCGAAGACCTTCTCCTCCTTGTCCGATCTCTGCCTTCGCACCACGGGAAGAACCTTGAATCATAAGCTTCTGGAAAGCCTGATCAAGGCGGGCGCCTGCGATGCCTTCGACCGGTCGCGAGCGCAGCTCTGCTCCGAAATCGATCAACTCCTCTCCTCGGCGGCAACCGCGGCCCGCGAGCGCGCCGAAGGGCAGGGTTCCCTCTTCGACCTCGCCCTCTCTCCCACACGCGGGAACGTCGATTCCGGGTTTCCCGAGTTCCCTACCTCCGAAAAGCTTCGCTTCGAGAAAGAGCTCCTGGGCGTCTATCTCTCGGGTCATCCGGTAGAAGAGTTCCAGAGCCAGCTCCGCCCCTTTCAGACTGCGGAGATCGGTGCCCTTGGCTCTCTTGCCGACGGCACCCCGGTTCGGCTGGCCGGCATTCTCTCCCGAGTCGAGGTGCGGACGTCGACCCGCGACCGGCGCCCCTTTGCCCGGCTCCAACTGGAAGATTCGACGGCCTCGATCGAGGCGATCGTCTTCCCCGACCTCTATGCCTCTCTCTCCAAGGGATGGGCACCGGGCGAGATCGCCATTCTCTCCGGCACGATCTCCCGGCGAGACCAGGGCCTTAGCATACGCGCCACGGCGCTTCATTCCTTAGAGGAGACCCGGGAAGAGCTCATCGAGGCCATTGCTCTCCACATCCCTCTGGATCGCTGGCAACCTGAGCGGTGGCAAGAGATTGGCCAGATCTTGAAACAGTCGCCCGGAAAAATCGCGGTGCGCCTCCTCTGCCACCGGGGCGATGGCGCCTCCCTGGAGATCGAGCCCTCGCGCAAATTCTTCGTCCAGGTAAACCAGCCGGTTCTGGATGCCCTGGAAAAAGTCGTGGGCAACGGCGCCGTGGAGCTTCGAGTCTCCTCCCGGATCCCGGCTCGCGTCTTCGCCCGCCGGCAGAACCGGGGAGGAGCGCCGAGCTCTTCCGCTCGTCCCTCTCCCCCTTCTTCTCTACCCTCGTCCTCATGAACCCCGCCCCCCCTCTCACGGTTTGTACCGGCAGCCGCGCCTATCCCGTCCAGATCGGCAACGGCCTTCTGGAAGAGCTGGGTTCCAGGCTCTCCGCCGGCCACCCGTTGAGTTCGCGCATCGCTCTCGTCGCCGATGCCACACTGCGCGCCTACGCGGAGACAGCACGGGCTTCGCTCGCCAAGGCGGGTTTTGACCCCGTCATCCTCTGGGTCCCTCCAGGAGAAGAGTCCAAGAGCCTCCCGCAGCTCGGTCTTCTCTTGGAGAAGCTGGCCGAGCACCGGATCGACCGGAAGGGCACTCTGATCGCCTTGGGCGGAGGAGTCGTCGGCGATCTCGCCGGCTTCGCTGCTTCGATCTTCCTCCGCGGAATCGCTCTCTTCCATCTTCCGACGACTCTCCTGGCCATGGTCGACAGCTCGGTCGGAGGAAAGACGGGCATCAACCTTCCGCAAGGGAAAAATCTCGTCGGAACCTTCTATCAACCCTGGGGGATCTTCGCGGATCTCAAGACCCTCTCCACCCTCCCGCCACGCGAGATCCGCGCAGGCTTAGCCGAAGTGATCAAATATGGGATGATCGCCGATCCCACGCTGCTCTCGATCCTGGACCAGAACGCGCTCGATTGGCAGGCGATCGTCCGGAGGTCCGTGGAGATCAAGGCGGCGGTCGTGGCGGAAGACGAGCGGGAGACCGGCGGACGCCGCGCCATCTTGAACTTCGGCCACACCGCAGGCCATGCCCTCGAAGCCGCTCTCGGCTACCGGACTCTCGTCCACGGGGAAGCCGTCGCCTTGGGCATGCGGGTGGCCACCTTCCTCTCCCATCGCCTCTGCGGGCTCCCCGAATCGGCGGCTGCACTCCTCGACCGGCTGCTCGTCCGCCACAGTCTCCCCCGGAACATAGAAGGGGTTTCGCCAGCGCGCATTCGCGAGGCGCTTCTGGTGGACAAAAAACGGGAAGAGGGGGTCAATCGCTGGGTCCTGCTTCGCGCCCTGGGCGATCCCATAGTCGCCGACGTCCGCGAGGAAGAGATCGAGCGGGCTCTCGCCCTCATCATCGGTAGGCCTGCATGACCCCCCAAGAAGCCGCGCTCCTCCTCCATCTGCTTCCGGGGATCGGCTCGGCTCGGGCGCGCCGGCTCCGCGAGGCGTTCGGTTCGGCCGAAGCAGTCTTCGCTGCCGAAGAAGCGGCACTCTCCTCTCTTCCGGGGATCGGACCTGGGCTCGCGTCGGAAATCCGACGGGCCGATCCCGCTTCCGCCCGAAAAGAGATCTCCCGCTGCCAGGAGTTGGGGATCGATCTTCTCTTTCTTGGGGAGCCGGGCTATCCGGAAGCGCTCGCCGAACTCCCCGATCCACCCCTTCTGCTCTATCTCCGCGGCAAGCGTCCGGAGCCTTGGCTGCGCGGCGTAGCGGTTGTCGGGTCACGCCGAACGAGCGTTTACGGCATCGAGACGGCCCGCCGCCTCTCCTTTCAGCTCGCCTACGCCGGCATTCCGGTGATTTCGGGCCTGGCACGCGGCATCGATACCGCTGCTCACATGGGCGCTCTCGCCGCCCAAGGCCCCACCTGGGCAGTCCTCGGTTGCGGGATCGATCGGATCTACCCGCCGGAAAACGAGCAGCTCGCCCAGCGGATTGCAGGCACCGGCTGCCTCTTGAGCGAGTTCCCCCTCGGCACGACCCCGGCGCGCCACACCTTCCCGCAGCGCAACCACATCATCAGCGGCCTCTCCTCGGGAGTGCTCGTGATTGAGGCTCCGATGGCCAGCGGCGCGCTCTTGACCGCACAGTGCGCCCTTGAGCAGGGTCGTCAGGTTTTTGCCGTTCCCGGTCGGATCGACAACCCCCTGGCCACCGGCTCCAACCGGCTCATCCAGCAAGGAGCCAAGCTGGTCATGGAAGCCGCCGACATCACCGCGGAGCTTGCGCTCTGGCTTCCCGCCGCTCCCGTGACCCGGGAGCGGCCGCTCCCGCCTACCCTTACGCAAGAGGAGCGCGCGGTTTTTGCCGCTCTTGCGCTCGAAGAGAGCCTCTTCGATCTGATCGTCGCGAGAACAGGGTTGCCATCGCCCACTGTCTCTTCTACGTTGCTGCGACTCGAAATGAAGCAGCTTGTTCGTCGGCTTCCCGGAAACGCTTTCGTGCGCGTCGCCTAGCGAGGCGGCGGGAAGACGCGGCCATGGGGACGCTGGGAAAAAGGGCAGCGAAACCAGAGCGCACGGTTCGGAAAATCATGGGCAAGACCCTCATCATCGCGGAAAAGCCAAGCGTTGCCGCGGATATCGCCTCGGCGATCGGCGACTTTCCCCACGGACGCCACGACGTCTATGAAAACGATCGCTATCTCATCTCTTCGGCGATCGGCCACTTAGTCGAGCTCTGCCGGCCGGGCGAGATGGACGAGAAACACAAGGGGTGGTCCCTCGACCATCTCCCCATCCTCCCTTCCTCCTTTCGTCTGCGACCGATTACCCAGACCAAGCAGCGACTCGACCTGCTGCTTCGGCTGCTCCGGAGAGCTGATGTCGAACGGTTGATCAACGCCTGCGACGCAGGAAGAGAAGGCGAGCTTATCTTCCGCTATCTGATCGACTATGCAAACGCGCAGAAGCCGGTCGACCGCCTCTGGCTCCAATCGATGACCCCGGAGGCGATCCGCCAGGCCTTGACGCATCTTCGGCCACAAGCGGAAATGGAGCCACTGGCGCAAGCGGCCCTTTGCCGCTCCGAGAGCGATTGGCTGATCGGAATCAACGGCACCCGAGCGCTGACCGCCCTCCACTCCAGGCCAGGCGGCTTTGCGCTCACACCGGTGGGACGAGTGCAGACGCCCACCCTGGCGGTCGTCGTCAAGCGCGATCGGGAGATCCAGGACTTCCGTCCCCGGAACTATTGGGAGGTCCATGGGACCTTTCAAGCCTCCTCCGGCTCCTACAGCGGCCGCTGGTTCGATCCGGCGATCGGCGCCGGAAAGAGGAGCGAGGCCGCAGAAGAGCGCCCGGAGCGGATTTGGGAGGAAGCAAAAGCCCGGGCGATCCGGGAAAAGTGCTTTGGGAAGTCCGGACCCGTCTCCGAAGAACGGAAGGTTCTCCTCCAAGCCCCGCCAGCCTTCTTCGATCTCACCTCTCTCCAGCGGGAGGCCAATGGACGGTTCGGCTTCAGTGCCAAGCGGACTCTGCAGATCAGCCAGGCTCTCTACGAGACCCATAAGGCCCTCACCTATCCGAGAACCGACTCCCGCCATCTTCCCGAAGACTACCAGCCGACCGTTCGCACCGTGGTCGAGAAGCTCGCCGCCCTCTGGAATGGGGCGGCCCGAGCGATTCTCGAAAACGGCTGGATTCGTCCCAACAAGCGGATCTTCGACAACGCCAAGGTCTCCGACCACTTCGCGATCATCCCCACGGGAACCTTGCCGGGCGGTCTCGATCCGGCGGAGCGCCGGATATACGATCTGGTCTGCAAGCGCTTCCTGGCCGCCTTTTACCCGTCGGCGCGCTTCGAGGCGGTCAGCCGCATCACGACGATCGAACACGAGCAGTTCCGCACCGAGGGGAAGATCCTCCGCGATCCGGGATGGCTTGCCGTCTATGGGAGAGAAGCTGCCGCGGAGGCGGGCGGGGAAGGCGAGACCAACCTTGCTCCGCTGCCGGACGGGGCGACGGCCCGAGCCGAAGCCGTGGAGGTCGTGGGGCTCTCGACCAAGCCGCCTCCCCATTTCACGGAGGCGACTCTTCTCTCGGCGATGGAAAACGCGGGAAAGCTCGTCGAGGAGGAGCAGCTCCGCGAAGCCATGGCCAAAAAAGGCTTGGGGACACCTGCGACCCGGGCGGCCATCATCGAAGGGCTCGTCCAGGAAGAATATCTTCACCGGCAGGCGCGCGAGCTCCTGGCCACTCCGAAGGCCTTTGCTCTCTTCGATCTCTTGCAGGCCGCGGGGATTCCCGTCCTCTCCTCTCCCGAGATGACCGGCGACTGGGAGTGGAAACTCCAGCAGATCGAGCGCGGCTCGTTCACCCGGCCCCGCTTCATGGAGGAGATCTCTCGATTGACCCACCAGATCGTAGACGACGCACGCCGATTCGGCTCGGCCGAGGCCTATGCCAAGCCCATGGACGTCAAAAGCCCCGTCGACGGCTCTCCCCTTGTGGAAACACTCTATGATTACCGCTCCGCCGGCGGCTTTCGGATCAACAAGTTCCTGGCCGGCCGACTTCTCACGCGCGAGGAGGTGTCGGCGCTCGT
>JAQUAR010000139.1 GCA_028687155.1 Methylacidiphilaceae bacterium
AAACTCCTGCCGATCCAGCTTCCAGGCCCGCCGCATCCCTTCCCGGTCGACGACAAGCGAGAGGATCCCGTTGTCCGGCGCAAAGAAGAATTTACCGGACCGAGTCTCCAGCAAGATCGGAGCCCGCTCCGTCCCGACCCCGGGATCGACCACGGTGACGAAGATCGATCCCCGCGGAAATTCCCGCGTCGCCTCCTCGACCACATAAGCGGCCTGCCACACCTGGAATGGTTCAACCTGATGGAGCAGATCGACCACCCGCGCAGTCGGATGCACGGAGTAGATCACCCCCTTGACTTCGGCCACATACGGATCGCGCAAGCCAAAATCGGTGAGCAGCCCGATGATCGGCTCTGCCTGGGGCTCTTGCCTCGAGCAACCGGCCAAGACCATGATCAATCCTAGCATCCAAATGGATTTAGCGATGGCGGAATCTCCTGCTCTCCTCTTCCGGAGCGACGCTGCGATAGGAAAGATAGACGATGCCGCCGAACAGGCTCCAGAAGAGACCGACCACAAAGAGGAGCAGGGAGAAGGCAACCGCCTCTTCCTGGCTGACCCCGAAGGAGCCCAGAAGATAGAGAAGCGCCCCTTCCCGGATCCCGAGACCCGAAATACTGACCGGCAGCGCGACCGCCACGTTGACGACCACCATCGTCGTCACCAGAAGCCAGAACGGCAGCTCTAATCGGAGCCCTTGCATGAGCGCCCAGAGCAAGGCAGCGGAACTCCCGTGAGCGAGGACCGAAAGACCAACGGCCTGCGCATTCGCCCGCGCGGCCTTCCGATAGAGAGCAACGGCGGTGAGAATCTCTTCCAACGCCTTTTGAGCGCGTGCGGCCGTCTTCCCATGGCCCGGCAGCCGGAGCCGCCCGCGTGCAAGATAATGGAGGAGAATGGGGACCACCGCCAGGGTAGCGATCGTCAAGAGGAAGAGAGCGGCGGCCGCATTCCGAAGCACCGGACGAGAATCGAGTTCCGGATAAAAGACCGCCGCGAGGAGCGAACCCAGAACGAGGAGAACGACCCCTTCAAGGAAGCGGTCATAGAGGACCGAGAAGCCGGCCATCGCTCCCTTGCCCGGGAAAGCCCGCGTCGCATAGAAGATCCGGACGAAATCGCCGCTGGTCGAACCCGGCAGGATCGCGTTAAAGAACTTCCCGACGAATCCCAACGCCAGCGCCTGCCGAAAGGAAAGGGAGAGCTCCAGCACCTGAAGCAGAATACGCCAACGAACCGAAGTAATCGGGGTCGATAACCCGGCAAAGAGGACGGCCATCCCGACCCAAGCCGGTCTTGCGGCGGCCGCCAGCTTGCCGATCTCTCGCCAATCCACCCGCGTGGCAATCCATCCCAGGAGGATCGCGGAGACCGCAGCGCGCGCCGTCCACTTCCCTGCGTTTCTCCTCCCGGGGACACGCCAGCCATCGGACGCTTCTTCGCGCTCCATCCTCTTCCGCCTCCCGATTCGGAACTACTGCTCCGCAACCGGGTTTGCGGTGCTCGCCCGATCTGCCGTCGCTCCGAGACTCTGGGAAGGCTCGAGGATGACACGCATCTGGCGAAAATCCAAGGTTAGCCGATAAGCTTGAAAAAAGGCGTTCCCCAGGATGCCGTCGATCGGAAACCCCTGCATATGGTCGATCGACGGCGGAAAATCGTACATCGTGCCGATATCCGCCTTCTGATCTTCTTGCACGATCGGCCCGATCCGCAGCTCCCGGAATTCCGTATACACCCAAGGGAAAAGACCCGCCCTCCGCAAGCTGATGATGTAGCCGCCATGAGCGGGTAGATGCGCTCGATGGATCAGCCGGCGCGAGAGGGTAACCGGCCGCCCCACGGCAACGGTGTCCAACAGAAAAACCGCCTCCGTGCCGTTGACCTGCCCTTGCACTACGATCTGCCCGCCCGGTGTCCAAAAGAAGGGGAGAACGATCCGTCCATCCTTCGGGTCTTTCTCCGGCCGCTGCGCTTTAACCGATCCAGGCTCCGCCTTGCGAAGGAAAAGCTCCTTCCGGGGATAATCGACCACCGTTTCAAAATGAGAGAGGAAATCGGTCCCGAGCAAGCCGTCCACCAACCCCTTCCAGTTCGGCAAGAGCACGGGAATCTGTCCCACTTGCATCGATCCCAACCGCAAACTCTCCACCCGCCCGAAGCGATTCTTGACCGACCATTTCCCGGCAGCCCAGAACCAGAACTGGAGAAAGTTGCTCTTTTGTCGCTCGACCTTTGCGGCGCGCGCAACCGTATCATTAACCGCGCTCATCCCGCCGCGGGTGTCGAGGTAGAATTGAGCGTCCTTCCCGTTGATCTGCACCGGGAACTTCAGCCGGGGAGAGTTCGGCAGCAGGCCGATCCGGGTCGAGGTTGCTCGGCTCACTGCATAGGCTTTAGGCTCGAGCGTCGCCACGAGCTCGGCCAGCGCATCATACCCGAGGTCATCCTGTATCGCCGCGGACAGGCTCAGATCCCCCGTCCGATACCAGGCGAGGGAAAGGAGCGCCTTGGTCTCCCGATCCGACGGATCGAGCTTCAGCGCGCGGCGCAAGTGGGCCCTGGCTTCCGGCAGCCGGTTTTCCATGAGATCGAACCATCCCAGGTTCTTCCAGGAAGACGCGGTGTTCGGATCGCGCCTGGGCAACTCGCGGACCTCCTTGGAGGCTCCGAGGAGGTCTCCCTCGCGCAAGCAGTGCTCGAACGCCGTTTGAACGGCCGTACCACCCCCTGCCGTCCAGGGCAGGGTAACCAACGCCAGCCCGATTGCCGCCGATGCCAACCTCGCAAACATCGCCCTCCCTTCCTAACTTCTTCTTTTAGAAAAGCAGATGAAATTTGACGATGAGGGCATTGGCGTATTTCTCCTCGATCGTCGAATGCTCCAGGGCAATCTGGTAACCGATCCCGAAGTAGTAACGAATATCCTCCTTGAGGGTGAAACGGCCGATCAAAAGCTCAGGCGTCACAAAGAGCCCAGGCCCACCATAGGCCAGAAAGCGGGTGACGGTCGGCTCCGAGTTGAACTCGAGGCAAGGGGTGATGCGTCCGATCCGGTATTCGAAGGCCGCATTCCAGACAATGGGTGCCGACAGCTTGCGGCTATCTCCATCCGCCCACTGGGTCCCTAGGTTCACGATGAAGTTGAAGTTGCCCCAGCCCTTTCCGAAGAGCAGCATCGGGGTCCAGACCCAATGGTTGTACGCGTTCGGGATGTCGCCGGTCGGCGCAAGCGCAGCCAACTGGACCGAGAAAACATAGTTCTTCTGATTTTCCGGCGAGGCCATGATCCGGTGCCTCCACTGAAGGACCTCTCCCTCCCAGCCGGTCGAGGAAGGAGACGCCGGCTCGTAGAAATAGTTGGGAAGGGAGAAGGTAAATTCGTCGGTCGGTGTGACGATCAGGCTGACCCCCTTCCCGGCGCCGAAATTATATGCCTTGTTCCCGTTTCCCTTCGTCTCGTCATAGACGTCGTACCGAATACGCTGTTCGAGCCGCGATGTCGTGGTGACCAGCGGGGTCATCCAGTTCGTCTGACGTTCCTTGGTCTCCGCAGTCATCCTCCTCCAGCGTTCAAACCAGCTCGTCCCGGGGTCCTGGTCGCTCATCGATTCCACGAGGTCCTGAGCCGCAATCTCCTCGCCGGGATAAAAGACCGGCTCCGCTCGGCTCTGCCGGGAATAAGCAAAAAAGAGAATCGCAATAACGACCCAGCAGGAAGCGATCCCTGATCCTGCCCCCAAGCCCGCCGCGTCCCAGGGGAGACCCCATGGAGAGGGGTAGTTTGCTGGAAAGGTCAACCGGGAGGATCCTCGTTCGGACGATTTTCCGCTGGGAAAAGCAAGAATCAGACCAAGAGACGACTTATCGTCGGCAAACGGCTTTTTGCTCTCCTGGATCGAGTATGGTGCGGCCTGGCTCCCATGCCATTGGCATCGGGGAGCTATGGCCTTCCCGGCCGGAACCGCCGGAGACGACCCCGGTCCCTCTCTCTCTTCGTAGACGCATGCCCTGGATTAACCCGCGAACCGATGGATGGTTGCACGCATTTTCTTCGGATTGCTCCGGAGCGAGAGCTAACCTCAAAAAAGAAGGTGGAACTTCGCGACGACCGCATTGGCATACTGTGCCTCCACCGTGGCCGCATCCAGCGCCATCTGATAACCGATCCCGAAATAGAGGCTGTAGTGATCGCGGAAGTGAAAGCGGCCGATCAGCACCTCCGGAGTGACAAAGAGGCCCGGCTCGCCGAAAAAATAAAACTCGCTTACCGACGGGTGCGAATTGAGCTCGAGCGTCGGGCAGATCACCCCGAAGCGATATTGTAGGGCCAGACCCCAGACGATCGGACTGCCTAGCTGCCTATTGTCGCCGTCGGCCCAGGAAGTCCCCAGGTTCACCATGAAGTCGAAGTTTCCCCATCCTTTACCGAACGTAACGATTGGCGTCCAGATCCAATGCTCGGCCATTCCCGGCATCGTTCCGGTCGGCGAGAGGGCTTCGAGCATGACGGAAAAGACGTAGTTCTTCTGATTCTCCGGCGAAGACATGATGCGGTTCTTAACCATGAAGCTTTCGCCCCGAAACCCGTCTTTCGCCCCGTGTCCCGGATAGTAGAGATACTGGGGGAGCGAAACAGCAGCCTCCATCGTGGGAGCAACGATGAAGTTTACTCCTTTCCCCGCCCCGAAGTTCCACTTCTTGTTTCCGCTCGGCAAGGTCTCATCATAAACGTCGTAGCGGATCCGCTGCTCCAAGCGAGGGGTTTCCGTGACGATCGGCGTCAGCCAGTGAGTCTGCTTTTCGCGCGCCTCGATCGTCATCCGGCGCCAACGGCCAAGCCAATCTTTGCCTGGACTCTCGTTGTTCATCGTTTCCACAAGATCCTGAGCCGCGACCTCGACTCCCGGATAGAAAACAGGATCCGCCCGCAGCAGAGTGGTTCCCTCGAAGACCAGAACGAGAAAGAAAGAGAACAGAATGCCGCGAATGCAGCCCCAGTAGTTGCCGACGCGAGCTCCACCGCGTTTCCGGGATCCCGCTCGCGAACGCACTCCCATGCCTGTTTTGCCGGGCATCCTCGACCCGGATGCAGTCCTCCATTTCGCACAACCTTCATGCCCTCCATCCACTGGATGATTCCGTACCGCCTTGCGGGAGCGTTCGGGATGGGAGCGTTGCCACTCCTTGCGGACCGGGAGCGGGGCTAAGGGATC
>JAQUAR010000001.1 GCA_028687155.1 Methylacidiphilaceae bacterium
GGCCGCTGGGACCGCCGGGATAGATGTTCCAGCCCCCGTCCGGAAGTTGCCGATCGAGGATGTGCTTCACAAATCGGGCCTGCCTGCGGTAGTCGACCTTGGCGAGCCAATGCATCAGCAAGATCCGATCGCAAGCCAAGGTCACGTCGGCAAAAAGCTCTCCTACCCAATGTCCATCGGGCTTCTGGGTCGAGAGAAGATAGTTTTGCGCTCGCGCGATCGCCAGACCGATCGCTTTTGGATGAGTCAACGTCTCCTCGATCACCAAGACGGGCTTCGTCTGAGCTTTTCTTTCGGCAGGTTGGGAAAACAATTTTCCGGAGCGCATAGGAACGTCGGCTGATAGCGTGCGAATCCCGTCCTCGTCAACCCAAAATAGAGACTTTCTGGCCCTTGCGCCGTTCAGCTTTCCCTCGAGAGCAGGTGGCCGGCTAAATCAGTAAGAATGGCACCCCTCTCTCCCAGGGGAGCAAGCGCTCCGTGAGCGCGTGCGGTGTACCGTCGGGCCGCGAGCCGGGCGCCCTCGAGCCCCAGCAGCCGGGGATAGGTTGCTTTCACTGCCGCCAAGTCCTTCCCGGCACTCTTTCCCAAAGTCTCCCTGGTCTGCGTCACGTCCAAAATATCGTCGACCACTTGGAATGCCAATCCGAGCAAGCGGCCAAACTCGGTGACCGCGCGCAGCGATTCGCGGCTCGCCTCGCCCGCCATTGCCCCCAAGCGGAGGGCAGCGGTAATGAGGGCGCCGGTCTTCCGCAAATGGATGGCCCGAAGCTCACGCACCGAAATCTCCCTCCCCTCCGCCTCCAAGTCGGCCACCTGCCCGCCCACCAGAGCCCGGCTGCCGGAAGCGCGGGCCAGTTCGCCCACCACGACCCCCGGCCCATATCGCCCCCCTCCATAGCGGCAGGCGATCTCGAAAGCCTCGGCAAGAAGCGCATCCCCGGCTAGGATGGCAATCGCCTCTCCGTAAATCTTATGGAGAGTCGGCTTCCCTCTTCTCCAATCGTCGTTATCCATGGCGGGCAGGTCGTCGTGGATGAGCGAATAGGTATGAATGCACTCCACCGCGCAGGCAAGAGGAAGCGCCGGGGCGTAGTCCCCGCCCACCGCTTCACACGCTGCCAAGCAGAGGATGGGCCGAAGCCGCTTTCCCCCGGCAAAGAGGCTATGACGGATCGCCTCATGAAGAGCGCGGGGCTTCTTGGTGACCGGAGGCAGGTAGCGCCGCAACGCCTCATCTACCACTCTCCGCCTCTCCGCCAGATAGGCGGGCATATCTGTATGCAACCTGCTTCCCTCCTCCTCTTTTCCTCGCTAATCCGCGAAACGAATTACCCCGTGCCACGCGGCGCCAATGGGCTCCTCTTCGAACAAGCGCACCCGATTTTCGGCAAGGTCGGCGAGAGCCTGCTCCCACACCTCCTGGTCGACGGGCCGAGGCGATTTCTCCCTCCAGGACCGGGCCGCCTCTCGCCTAAGGACGACGGTAACGAGAAGCTCCGGATGCATCGACAATCCCGCAGCGACCCGGAGCCCCTCCGCCGCACGAGGACTTCGCGCCGGATCGGCTTCCACCACCACGAGAACCTGCTTCTCTATTCCCACTTTTCCTTGACGAAAAGGTGCGCCGTCTCCTCTTGTGGCATAAGCGGCCGTTCTGGGTCAATCGCCCAACAGACCCGTCCGTGATCGGAGAGGGGAGAGACACGCAGGAGATGCCGGCCGCGAAAGAGGACGACCACTTTCTTGACGAGGGCCACATTGAGCTGCCGATAGAGGTCGATTCCGTGGTAGTCCTTCCTTCGAATGAAGATTCCCGGTCCTTGGAGCCTTTTCCTTCTCTTGAGCTCGTTCCTCGCTTGGTTCGCGCTGGCTCCCCCGGGAGGCAAATCGAAGCCTCTGATCAACGGCGCGGGCGCCTCCTTCCCCTACCCCCTTTATGCCCGCTGGTTCGCGGCCTACGAGCGACTCGACGGCACGGTACGCTTCAACTACCAGGAGATCGGATCAGGGGGAGGGCAGCAGCAGCTTCTCCATCAGATCGTCGATTTCGGAGCCTCAGACAGCCCCATGCGCCAGTCCCTCCCGCAGACCGCACCCGGCAAGATTCTCCACATCCCGATGATTGCGGGCGCCGACGCGCTTGCCTACAACCTTCCCGGCTCTCCCCCACTCCGCCTCACCCCGGACGTCGTCGCCGATATCTTCTTGGGCCGGATCCAGAACTGGAACGACTCGCGGCTTGCGCAGATCAATCCGGAGATCGCGCTCCCCTCGCTGCCTCTGGTCGTCGTCCACCGCTCGGACGGAAGCGGTACCACCTACATCTTCACGGACTACCTATCGAAAGTCAGTTCGGAATGGGCCGCAATCGTCGGGCGGGGTACGGCGATCCGGTGGCCTTCCGGGATCGGGGCCAAAGGGAACGAGGGGGTGGCGGGGCAGATCCGCTCTCTTCCGGGCGCCATCGGCTATCTGGAGCTCGCGTTCGCCGCTCAAAATCGGCTTCCCTACGCCGACGTGCAAAACTGCGCGGGGAATTACGTCCGCCCCTCGCCGGAATCGGTGACCCAGGCCCTGGCATCGAGCCCGCTGGAGCGGGGGGACTTCCGCATCTCGATTGCCAACGCCGTGGGTCCCGGAGCCTACCCGATTGCCGGATTGACCTGGCTTCTGCTCTATGAGAAGCCGCCGGATCGCCAAAAGGCACAAAAGCTCCTCGCGTTTGTCCGCTGGTGTCTCACCGACGGTCAGGCGCTGGCCTCCTCACTCGATTATGCTCCTCTCCCCCCTCGCCTCCGGGAACGGGTACTGGCAAGCTTGCCGGAGATCCGATAAGAATGAGCGGTTGCATGAAGGAAGCAAGGCCAGGTCGCGATACCGTCGAGGGGAGAGGGGCGCTCGTCTTTCCTTGGGAAGGGTTAAGGGGGAAAGGGTGAACGACTTCCAACCTGACCCGTCTTGGGAGGCACTTCCCCTCGCTGCCGAAACGCGATCGCTGACACATTCCGTCGGCATCGGCCGCATCCTGGATCAAGGGTTTGGGTTCCTGGCCGTAGGAGCGGGGATCTCGGTCTTGGCTCTCGCGGCGCTGCTCGGATGGGAGCTCTATCAGGGAGCGGAGGAGGCGATTCGCCGTTACGGCATGGGATTTCTCGTCAGCTCCCACTGGGATCCGGTCGCTGGTCGATTCGGGGCTCTCCCTTTTTTGTACGGAACCTTTGTCTCCTCCGCCATCGCCTTGCTCCTGGCCTTCCCGTTGTCGGTCGCCACGGCCCTCTCTCTGACGGAATTCGCGCCCGTCCGGCTTCGCCGCCCTGTCCTGGCACTCGTCGATCTCATGGCGGCCGTTCCGAGCGTCGTCTGGGGACTCTGGGCCATGTTCGAAATGGTGCCGTGGCTGCGGCAGACCGCGTTCCCTTTCTTGCAGAGGTTCTTCGGCTGGCTCCCGTTTTTCCAAGGGTCGATCTACGGAGTGAGCCTGTTGGCCGGCGCCCTGGTCATCGCGATGATGATCACCCCCATCGTTACCTCCTTGGCGATTGAAATCCTCCAATCGGTCCCGCTGACGCTGCGGGAAGCGGCGTGGGCGTTGGGAGCCACCCGTTGGGAAGTCATGCGCGTGGCCGTGCTCCCCTATGTCCGGAGCTCCCTTGTGGGCGCCGGGGTTCTCGGCTTGGGCCGCGCCTTGGGAGAGACGATGGCGGTCACCATGGTGATTGGGAACCGCCCGGAAATCTTTCTCTCGCTTTTCGCCCCGGGATATACGCTGGCGAGCGTCTTGGTCAACGAATTCGCCGAGGCGACTTCCGAAGAGCATCTCTCCGCCCTCTTCGAAATCGGCCTCACCCTGGTCGCCGTGACCTTCGTCGTCAACTCCCTCGCCCGGCTGCTGATCCGTAGCGTGCCCTTCTTCTTTGCGCCCCGGCCGCTCCGCACGGAGTCGATGGAGACGAGCGGATGAGCCCTCTTCCGAGCCCCTCCCATTCGAAGCCGCATTCACAAAAAGAAGCCTCGAACGAGGAGGGGGCGGATTTCCGCCACTTTTGGATTCGAAAAGTCGTCGACCGTTTTTTTCAGATCCTTTCCATTCTTGCGGCGATCGTCGTCATTAGCCCGCTTCTTCTTGTCTTCGTCTTCCTTCTCTCTTCCGGAGGCTCTTCTCTAACTTGGGACTTTCTCACGCAGCTGCCGAAGCCGGTGGGCGAGACCGGCGGTGGAATGGCGAATGCGATTGTCGGAAGCTGTATTCTGGTCGCGATCGCGACTGTGATCGCAACCCCCGTCGGCGTGCTCGGCGGAGTCTGCGTCTGTGAATACGGCGATGCTCGCCTTCGCGCGGCCATCCGGTTTACCGCGGATGTACTCAACGGCGTGCCCTCGATCATCTGGGGTATCGTGGTCTACTCCTGGGTGGTCCTCCGAATGAAGACCTTCTCCGGCCTCGCCGGCGGGCTGGCCCTCTCCTTTATCATGATCCCCCTGATCTTACGAACGACCGAGGATGTCATCCGGCTCGTCCCCTCCGCCTACCGCGAAGCGGGACTCGCATTGGGCCTCCGGCGCAGCCAGGTCATCCTTCACATCATCTTGGCGACCGCCCGGAGAGGGGTGCTCACGGGCGTTCTGCTGGCCGCGGCTCGCGTGGCAGGCGAGACAGCACCCCTCCTTTTCACCGCCTTCGGAAATCGCGTCTGGGCCGCTCACCTGCAAGAGCCGATGGCGGCACTCCCGCTCCAAATCTTTACCTATGCGATTTCTCCCTATCCCGATTGGCACAGGCAAGCCTGGGCTGGGGCGCTGGTTCTGCTCGGCCTGGTGTTTTTCATGAGTATCGTGGTCCGTACGTTGACCAGGGACAGGTCTCGATGAGCGAGAGTGCGTCCGACCCCAAGCGAACGGTTTCATCTTCCGCCGAGGGAGCGGATCCGCAAAGGCGCTCCTCCGCCTTTCAAATCGAAGACCTGCATGTCTGGTTCGGCAACCGGGCCGCACTTCATGGAATCTCGCTCAACATTCCGGTCCACCAGGTGACGGGAATCATCGGACCCAGCGGCTGCGGCAAGAGTACCTTCTTGCGAGCGCTCAACCGGATGCACGAGTTTATTCCCGGGGCGCGCGTGCAGGGACGAATCCGCCTCTTCGGGGAAGATATCTATGAGGCAAGCGGCGATCCGATCCTCCTCCGCCGCCGTGTCGGCATGGTGTTTCAGAAATCGAACCCATTCCCCACCATGAGCATCCAGGAAAATGTCCTGATCGGCTTGCGACTCGCCGGCACTCGAAACCGGGACCTTCTCGAGGAACGCCTCGAAGAAGCGCTCCGAATGGCGGCTCTTTGGAGCGAGGTCAAGGACCGGCTGCATGCTCCGGGTATCGAGCTATCCGGTGGGCAGCAACAGCGGCTCTGCATCGCCAGGGCCCTGGCAGTCCGCCCCGAAGTCCTGCTCATGGACGAGCCATGCTCGGCGCTCGACCCGATCGCGACGGCACAGATCGAATCGCTCATCCGGGATTTAGGGCAGCGATATTCGATTGTGCTGGCAACTCACAACTTGCAGGAAGCCGGACGGACAGCGGATTGTACCGCATTTTTTCTGGAAGGCAGACTGATCGAGTTCGGATCGACCAAGAAGCTGTTTACCAATCCCAGCCAGAAGCAGACCGAAGACTACCTGACGGGCCGCTTTACTTAGTCCATCCAAGGCAGGCTAGATGTTTCGGCGCGGAATCCAGTAGCTGTAATACCATGCCGCGGTAATCTGCTGGAGGAGGGTATAGATAACGATCGGGAGAATCGCCCGCGGGTGGTCAGGAACCGTCAAGACAGCCAAGACCAACCCACTGCCGTTATTGTTCATTCCCAGGCCATAGACGAGCGCGGTCCTCTCCGGCAGGGAGACTCGCAGAAGCCGTCCCAGCCATTCTCCACATTGGAAACGGAGCAGGCAGAGAATGCCGGCTCCCACCAAGAGCATGGCGAGAAAATCTGCGTCAAAATACCGGAATGCATAAGGGAGCGCCGCAGCGGCATTCATGTAAATCAGCCAGAGGAGAATCAACTCGTTGGCGGGACGCAGGGCCGGGCGGACACGGGCAAAGAAGGTCTCTCCCGCGCGATGCCGGACCAGAATCCCAAGCAAGGAGGGCAGAACCACGCAGAGGATGAGGAATACCCCCATTCCGTGCCCAGCCATCTCGTGAAGATCTTCCGCATAATCGCCCCCTACCATCGAGGCCACGGAGTGGAGAGAAAGAGAGCCTAAAAATGGGCTCAGAACCGTGGAGCTCAGCACTAGGCCCAAGGAGAGGGCCATATCCCCTCCGGCATTCTGGCACCAAGCCGCCGAAGCCCCGGCGATGGGCATGGCCACCACGATCCCAAGCCCCATCACAAGGTTCTCCACTTCCTCCTGGTTGTGCCAAAGCCCGAGAGAGGCTCGCAGAGCGGCCAAAAAGAGAAGGGGGAGCAAGAAATTGACCAGAAGACTGGGGACCAGCGCGCGAAGGTTGCCGAAGAGTTTTCCCAACCTGCCTCCCGGCACGCCGAACCCACTGTTCCAGAGCAGGAGAAAAAGAAGAACGACGGGCAGAGAAATCGAGAAAGATTCCCCGAAGATCGGAATCGAGCCAAAGGTGAGTCGCCGGATCCGCTGCCCCAAGTCCGGAACGAAAGCCGCCAGCCCGTGGGCGGCGATCAGAGCCCAGAAGAAGTGCCGATGGAGCCGGTCCAGGAGCCAGCCCAAACCCCGCGGGACGGAACTCCCTTCTTCCTTGTTCTCCATCACGTTTCTTTCCTTCCCGCCTGGCGTGAACCTGAAAGCGGGGATGATCGGACATCCGGCGGGAGCAGAGCCTACCGGACCGACTTGGTCCAGCCCAGAAACTCCTTCGTCCGGGCGCGCCAATACGCCCTGTTGAGCGCAGAGATCACCTCAACGGAAATCTTTTTCGGACAGACCGCCTCGCAAGCCCGCGTGAAGCTGCATGCGCCGAACCCTTCCCGATCCATCGCGCGCACCATCCGAATCACTCGGAGGTCCTGCTCGACCTTCCCCTGAGGAAGAAGCCCTAAATGGGCGACCTTCGCGCCGACAAAGAGGGCGGAGGAGCTGTTGATGCAAGTGGCTACGCAGGCACCGCAACCGATGCAATGGGCGGCGTCGAAGGCTTCTTCGGCCGCCGAGTGGGGCACGGGAACGGTGTTGGCCTCCGGAGCCTGACCGGTCCCCACCGAAATGTAGCCGCCGGATTGCAGAATCCGGTCGAAGGCACTCCGATCGACGACGAGATCTTTGATCAAGGGAAATGCCCTGCTGCGAAAGGGCTCCGCGGTAATCCGCTCTCCGTCCGCAAAGCTCCTCATATAGAGCTGACAGGTGGTCGTCCCTGCTCCGGGTCCATGCGGTCGCCCGTTGATCACAAGGGAGCAGCTTCCACAGATCCCCTCCCGGCAATCATGCTCGAAGGCGACCGGCTCCCTTCCTTCCCGCTCCAGATCCTGATTGAGTTCGTCGAGCATTTCCAGAAAGGATAGGTTAGGATCTACCTTCTCCCGAACGTACTCCACAAACCCTCCCCGCTCCGCCGGGGAGGATTGCCTCCAGAGCCGCAGTGTGATCCTCACCTACTTGTAACTCCTGGCGACCGGCTCCAGGCTCTCGAACCGGAGCGGCTCGACCACCCGCTCAGGAGCCTGCTCCTCTCCCCGAAAAAACCAGACAGCAACATGGGCGAAGCGGGCATCATCTCGCAAGCATTCCCCTTCCTCTGTCTGGTGCTCTTCCCGGAAATGGCAACCGCAGGATTCTTCCCGCGCGAGCGCATCGAGGCAGAGGAGCTCGCCAAGCTCCAAGTAATCGGCGACGCGTGCAGCCCGCTCCAGGGCTTGGTTGCAGCCCTCGCCCCCACCGACCAACCGCGCATTCTTCCAGAAAGAGTCTCGGAGCTCTCGAATCCTCTCGATCCCCAACTGGAGCCCCTGGGCATTTCGGACCATGCCACAATGCTCCCATAGCAGTGCGCCCAGCTCTTTATGGTATTCCGCAGGACTCTTCGACCCGTGCAACGCGAGCAGCTTCGCGAGCCGCGCTTCCGAATTCCGTGCGCCGTCTCGAAAAGGAGCCGCGTCCGTAGGCAGGCAGCCCGTCTTCTTCCGAGAGAGGTAATCCCCGATCGTGTAAGGCAGGATGAAGTATCCGTCCGCGAGGCCCTGCATCAGGGCACTCGCGCCCAGTCGGTTCGCTCCATGATCCGAAAAGTTGGCCTCGCCCAGCACGAAGAGTCCCGGGATCGTCGACATGAGGTGATAATCGACCCATAGTCCGCCCATGACGTAATGGATCGCGGGATAGATTCGCATCGGCTGCTCGATCGGATCTTCTCCGGTGACTTGGCGATACATGTCGATCAGATTCCCGTATCGCTCCCGGATCGCCGCGACGCCCAGCCGGCTCAGAGCATCGCCTAGGTCGAGGTAGACGCCCAGGCCATGAGGACCGACGCCACGTCCCTCGTCGCAGATCCGTTTGAGCGCCCGGCTGGCAATGTCTCGAGGGACGAGGTTCCCATAGCTCGGGTAGAGGCGCTCGAGGAAATAGTCCCGTTCGGCTTCCGGGATCAGGCGTGGAGGACGGCGATCAGTCGCACTGCTCGGGATCCAGACGCGCCCGTCGTTTCGCAGCGACTCCGACATCAGGGTGAGCTTCGACTGGGAGCGGCCCGACGGCGGAATGCAGGTCGGATGAATCTGGGTAAAGCAAGGGTTGGCTAAACCCGCTCCTTTCTGATAAGCTCGCCAAATCGCCGTCGCGTTGGAAAGCTGTCCGTTTGTCGAAAGTGCGAAGACGTTGCCGTAGCCCCCGGTCGCCAGGACGACCGCGTCGGCCGCACAAGCGGAAATCCGGCCGCTGACTAGGTCCCGCACGATCACTCCTTGGGCGCGGCCGTCGCCAACGACCAGATCAAGGATTTCGGTGCGCGGATGCATCTCCACCTGTCCCGACCCAATTTGCCGATTCAGGGCGCCATAGGCGCCGAGCAGGAGCTGCTGGCCCGTCGCGCCGCGCGCGTAAAACGTGCGGGAGACCTGCACCCCGCCGAAGGAGCGGTTGGCGAGAAGCCCGCCATACTCCCGGGCGAAAGGCACCCCTTGCGCCACGCACTGATCGATGATCCGCGCGCTGAGTTCCGCCAGCCGATAGACATTCGCCTCGCGGGATCGGAAGTCTCCTCCCTTGATCGTGTCCTGAAAGAGGCGATAGACCGAATCGCCATCGTTCCGGTAGTTTTTCGCCGCGTTGATCCCGCCTTGGGCGGCGACGCTATGCGCTCGCCGCGGGCTGTCTTGAATACAGAAGCAGTCGACCGCATACCCCAGTTCCCCCAGGGAAGCAGCCGCCGAAGACCCGGCCAGTCCTGTTCCCACCACGATCACGCGCATCCGCCGCTTGTTGGCCGGAGCTACCAAACCGAGTCGGTCGCGACAGGTCTGCCACTTCCGGTCGAGCGGTCCTTCCGGAATTCTCGCATCGGGCACGTTCATCGCCCTTGCCCTTTTCGTCCCCTTTTTTCCCCGCCGGTCACCGGACCCATCCTAGTACGATCGCCACGGGAATGGCGGAAAAGCCGAGGAAAAAGACCCAGCCTAGCGCGTGAGCGAGCCACCGCTCCCAGGGGAAGCTCCGCCGGTTGACCAGCCCAAGGGTGCTAAAGACCCCGTCGATCCCATGCCGGATGTGAAAGAAGAGGCATCCCATGCCCAGAAGATATGCCGCCGCGACCCAAGGGTTCCTGAGCCCTTCGACCATCATGCGGTGCACGTCGGGCACCGAACGCGATGTTTCCTTAAGATGGGCGGTAAAGCCACCGAAAGCGGAAAAGGGAGGGAGGTGCCAGGTGAAATGGTAGAGGTGAAAGAGCACGAACAGACCGAGCCCGATCCCTGTCAGCAGCATCGAACGCGACTCCCAACTCGCCCCGTTGGGCTTGAGTTGATCGTAAGGCACGGGCCGAGCCAGTCGGCGAATCTGGGCAAGCCGCACGGCGCAGGAGACATGGACGACGAAGGAGACGAGGAGCAGGAGACGGACGGTCCAGAGAAGGAGCGGAACCGATTTGAGCAGGTAGGCGTACTGGTTGATGTACGCCGGAGGGAGAAAGACCTGCCAGTTTCCCAGCATATGCAGGCTGATGTAGCCAACCAGGAAGAGGCCCGTGACACCCATGAGGATCTTCAGGCCGACCGTCGACAGGCTCGTCCGTTCCGTCACCGGGGGTTTCCTATCGCACAGCGGGCGCAAAAAGGCAAAGGAGATCGCACACGGTGCGGCGGCCGGAGGACGGCGGCTAGCCGTGCGTAGCTTTCGCCAACAGGAGCGGCAGCCTTTGCAGGTCGCCCTCCGGCCGCCGGACCAGCCAGCTCGCATACCCGCAAGCCCGAGGTGCCGTTCCGTCTTTTTCCGGATCGTCGCCGACGAGAAGAAGTGCCGCAGTTGGGCATCCGAGTCTGTCGGAAACCAGGTGGTAGAGGCGCGGGTCGGGCTTGGCCGCACCCAGCTCGGCACTCAAGAAGATGGCTGAGAAAAACTCAATCAGGCCCAGATCGGCCAGGACCCGCCGCGCCCGTCGATCCCAATTGGAAAGGATCCCTAGGCGCAGCCGCAAGCCCCGCAAATCCGCCAGCACGCTCCTGGTTTCCGGATAGAGCCGCCAAGCGGCGCCGCGACCGTAGTGCGCGTAAAGTTCTTCGACAATCTCATGTTGCCTCTCCCGTCCGGGTCCGGAATCGAGCGCAGGAGCGAGGCTCTCCCGAATGATTTCTCCCCAAAACAGACGGTCCTCCCCATCCGATGGGACCGTGGCCTGCGGACGATAGCGGTAGCGCAAGAGCGCTTGCCGGAACTGGCTCGCAACGATCTTTGGATCGACCTGGATCCCATGCCGGGCGGCGGAGGCCGCGTAGGTCGCTCCCACGGGAGCTGCTGGCTCAAGAAGGGTCCCGACCAGATCAAAAAGAACCAGTCGAGGGGGAGTGAGGAGATTCAAGCAGCTCATTCGATTCGAACTCGGGAAGAAGATCCCAACATCCCGCCAGCACCTCGCCGACCAGGAAAAGAGAACCGGTCACCAGAATCGGGCCCGGGTCCTTCGCCAGCGCCCGCCTCGCCTCTCCCCACGAATCGAAAACTTGGCAGGGAAAATGGGGAAAGCAGCCGGTCAGACGAGTGGGTGCCAGCCCTCGTTCCGTGGACAGTCTGACCAAGCTGACTTGGCTCGCCTGCCGGGAGAGAATGTCCGCCACGGTCACGAAATCTTTGTCCGTCAAGACGGAAAAGACCAGGTGATAGGGCTGCTTCCCAAATCTTGCCGCCCAGGTCTGGACCAGTGCCTCGGCTGCCTGGGGGTTATGAGCACCGTCCAGGATCCAGAGAGGATCATTCTGTAAGACCTGGAAGCGCCCCGGCCAGCGAACGGTCCGGAAACCGGAGCGAATCGCCTTTTGGGGAAGCGGTTTTCCTGAAAACAGGGGTAATCGAAGCAGCGCGTAGGCAGAGGCCGCATTGCGCACCTGATGGCTGCCCAAGAGACCCAAGACGAGCCGCTGGCCATCGATCCGCGCCTTTTGGCAAAGCCCTCCCTCCTCGCAGGACTCCATCTCCGTCTCCCCGATCTCCCGTAATGGGCTTCCAACCCGGCGAGCGATCTCCCGGATCGCTTCCCGAGCTTCCTCTTGGACCACCCCGATGACCGCCGATACACCCGGCTTGAGGATCCCCGCCTTTTCCCGAGCAATCTCGACCAGGGTAAAGCCGAGGTGACAGGTATGCTCCAGTCCGATCGTGGTGATGACGCAGGCTTCCGGGCGCACGATGTTGGTCGCATCGAGCCTGCCGCCCAAGCCCGTCTCCCAAACCACCCAATCGACTTCCCCCTCACGAAAGGCGAGCAGGGCCGCCGCCGTCAGGACCTCGAAAAACGTGGGAGCGAATCCCGGCTGCTTTTCCTCCAGGTGGCGGATTGCCGCTTGAAGCATCTGAATCCAGCGAGTAAATTGAGGTTTTGAGGCGATGACCCCGTCGATTTGAATTCTCTCACGGATCGTGCAAAGATGGGGCGAGGTATAGAGACCGACGCGGTAGCCCCCCGCGCGAAGCGCGGAAGCCAAGAAGGAAGCAGTCGATCCTTTGCCGTTGGTGCCCGCGATGTGAAGAAAATGCAAGCCGTTTTGCGGCGATCCTACTTCTCGGGCCAGAAGCTCCATGTTCTCGAGCCCGAGCTTCATGCCCCACCGGCGGCACCGGCCGAGAAAGGCGAGCGCCTCCCGGTACTCCTCCTCCTCTGACGAGCCTTGCGGACGAACAGCGCAGGGTGAGGCCGCAAAATTCATGACAAAGCCAAGCGCCTAGCCGCCATTTAACGGAAAATAGTCTTTAACCCAAGGGAATTCGGGCGCACCGCAAACTTCCGCAACAGGAAAGATAGAGAAAGAATGGATACAGGGGGGGATTCGGGGTGGAGAGCCCTTCTGCTGCCGCTGTTGGTAGCGGCCAACGCGTTTTTCGTCGCCATCGAATTTGCGATCGTCAAGGTTCGAGTCACCCAGCTCAAGCTCTTGTTGAAGAGCTCCGACTGGAGGCTGCCGTTCGCCTTGCGCATGGTTCGGCAGCCGGATCGTTTTCTTCCCGCGATCCAGATCGGTGTCTCTCTGGCCAGCATCGGGCTGGGATGGGCCGGCCAGCCGATCATGGCCGAGTGGCTCACTCCTCTCCTTCTCTCCAGCGGCCTGCCGCAAGGGTCTTACCTCAACTCGCTGAGCTCCGTGCTGGGTTTTAGCCTGATCACCTTCGTCTCCATTGCGCTGGGTGAGCTTGCCCCGAAGTTTCTCGCCCTGCAGCACTCCCAAAAGATCGTCCTTCTGCTCAGCCCTCCCCTAGTTGCTTTCTACTACCTCTTCTATCCGTTCGTCTGGATCTTACACCAGACGGCCGATTGTCTCCTCCGACTCCTCGGCTTCGCCCTCCCCAAGCCGGAAAGCTCCGGCCCTTCCCTCAGCCCCGAGGAACTCCAGCAGATCCTCATTCATTCCCCGCATCCTCATCCTTTCGATGAGCTGATCAACAAGATCATGGTCAAAGCGCTCCGGCTGCGCCGGACCCGGGCCGAGCAGGTCATGGTGCCGCGGGAGCGGGCGGTGGTGCTCTGGCGGGATGCTCCGATCGAGGAGACGATCCGCGTTGCGCAGAGTTCCGGCTACAGCCGATTCCCCGTCTGCGGGGAGAACGCCGAACAGGTCGTCGGGATCATTCTTCTGCAAGAGCTTCTTTGGCAGTATATCGCGTTGGGGAAACAGACGACTCTGGCTTCCCTTCTCCGTCCCGCTCTTCTCTTCTCGCCGAACATTCTCCTGCCCGCGATGCTCGAGGAGTTCCGCAAGGCGCGGACCCATATGGCCATCGTGGCGGATCCGGACAACCAGATGATCGGTCTGGTGACCTTCGAAGACGTTCTCGAAGAGCTCGTGGGCGACATTCGGGACGAGTTCGACATCGAAAAGAGCCCGATCTACGAATTGACCCAGGATTCGGCCACCGTGGACGGGGATCTGCCCTTGCGGGATCTTGCGATCGAAACCAATTGGCCGCTGCCCACCGAAACGACGCAGACCGTATCCCAATGGTGCCTCGCGCAATGGGGTCGGCAACCGAGACGATTCGAAACCATCCATGTCGACGGGTTTCGTCTGATCGCCGAAGACGTGATCCCCCAGAAATTCCGGCGCGTGCGGATCGAACGCCTCAAGGAAGAGTTTTCGGAAACAGCCGGCGAAATGGAATGAGATCGGACCTCGAAGCGGGAGAGAATCGCCCCGAGGAACGACGGTCGCAGAGCCTGGCTTCCTGGCTCGCCTCCCGGCGTCGTTCTCTACGCAGAAACCTCTCTCCCGTGGTCGGGGCTTTTCTGGTCCAACGCTTGACGGAAACGCTTCGTCTGACCATCGAAGACCCCCAAGGGATCGTGAGCCACCCTCCCCAAGAGCCTCTGATCTTTGCGTTCTGGCATAACCGGCTCCTGGTCATGCCGGCACTCTACTCGCGCCACTTTCCCGGACGCAGGCTCGTGGCGCTCGTCAGCGCGAGCAACGATGGGGAGCTTCTGTCCCGGCTGCTCTCCCAGTTCGGATTCGAAACGGCTCGAGGCTCTTCTTCGCGGCAAGGGAGTCTCGGTTTTCGCACCGTCCTCCGCTTGGGACGGGAGGGACGCGATATCGCCGTGACTCCCGACGGACCGCGCGGACCTCGATACCGGTTGCAGGACGGCATCTTGCAAGTCGCCCAACTGCTGGGACGCTCCATTCTTCCCATCACCTGCTCCTTCTCCCGAAAGTGGGAAATGCGAAGCTGGGACCGGTTTCAGATTCCGCATCCCTTCTCCGCGTGCCACATTCAGCTAGGGGCCCTCATCGCTCCGCCAAAAGACGGTTCTCTGACGGAGCTCGCGGCCTGTCGTCTTGCACTGGAAAAGGCGCTCAGCCGCGACGCGACTGACTGAAGCGGAGTCCCCAAAAAACAGGTCCTTCCCCGAAAGCCCTCCCGTTGCACGGAAGTCGGGAGTCTCCTAAGATAGGAATTAGGGCTTTTGAACGAAGCCCAGCCAAGGAGGAATCAAGCCGCATGGAATACACGTCGCTGCCAGGATTAGACAAGCGGGTTTCGCGTATCGGTCTGGGTACATGGGTCATCGGGGGCTGGATGGGGGGGGGGGCCGAGGAGAAGGAGGCGATCGCCGCGATCGAGGCGGCAGCCGACGCCGGGATCTCCTTTCTCGACACTGCACCGGTCTATGGATTCGGGCGCTCGGAGGAGATCGTCGGGAAGGCGCTTCGGCGCATCGGCCGCGATCGGGTCGTTCTCGCCACCAAGGCCGGACTGGAATGGAACGATCGGGAAGAGATCCGTCGGAATTCCAGTCCCGAACGGCTCCGCAAAGAGATCGATGGGAGCCTGCGCCGGCTGGGAGTCGATTCGATCGACCTGTATCAGGTTCACTGGCCCGATGCCCGCGTGCCGATTGAGGCGACGGCGGAGGCTCTGCTTTCTTTTCAAGCCGAAGGAAAGATCCGGGCCCTCGGGGTGAGCAACTACTCTCCAAGCCAGATGGAAGCCTGGCGAAAGGTCGCTCCTCTCCACACCGACCAGCCTCCCTACAACCTCTTCGAACGCGGGATCGAAAGGGATCTGCTGCCCTATTGCCGAGCGAACGGCATCGGAGTCGTAGCCTACGGCGTGCTCTGCCGCGGCCTGCTGACCGGTAAATATTCCGCAACCCACTCCTTTGCCGAGGGAGACCTTCGACGCATCGACCCGAAGTTCCAAGGCGACGCATTTCGGCGTTATCTTGCCGCTGTCGACGACTTTCGCCCCTTGGCCCAGGCTCATGGATGCACGCTGGCACAATTTGCAGCCCGTTGGGCTCTGCAGCAGCCGGGAATTTCGGTCGTGCTCTGGGGAGCGAGAAGACCGACGCAGATCCTGGAGGGCGCCCAGATACCACCTTCTCCCCTCTCGGATCGTGATCTGGGCGAGATCGACCGGATTCTCAAGCAGCGGATTCCGGAACCGACCGGGCCGGAGTTTATGGCTCCTCCGCTTTGACCGGCAGCCAAGCTGAGGCATCTCCCCCTTAGTCGGCATGGTTTCTGCTATGATGGGGATAGCATGCAATCGGCATTTCCGGTCGATTCCGGCGTCGAACCTCGCGAGGAGAGTTGCCTGCCCGGTCCCCTCTACCCACTCGATTCGGAGTTCGACGAGATGGTCGATGCGGAGATGCAGCCGCGATCTCCCTATCGGGGTCTCTGGAAGTTTATCGAGAAACTCTCCCCCGAGCTCTGGGAAGAGCGACAGAGGATCGCTGCCGAAGAGCTTTTTCGCGGCGGAGTCACCTTTGCCGTAGATTCAAAGAACGAGAATCGCGTCTTTCCATTCGACCTTTTACCGCGAATCCTTTCCGCCTCGGAATGGCTCCACCTCGAAAAAGGCCTGATCCAGAGGGTGACTGCCCTCAACTGCTTCCTTCGGGATGTCTACGGTCAGGCCCGGATCTTGCAGGAAGGGGTCGTTCCCGCCGAGCTGGTCTTGGGCTCTTCCCACTTTCGGAAGGAGATGGTGCAGGTTCCCGTGCCCCACGGCATCTATGCAATGATCGCGGGCTCCGATCTCCTGCGGCTGCGGGACGGCTTCGTCGTCTTGGAAGACAATTTGCGGGTTCCGAGCGGAGCTTCCTACATGCTGGCCAATCGGCGCGTCCTGCGCCGAGTCTTCCCTTCTCTCTTCCAAGCCGCCCCGGTGGCCTCGATCGAGCCCTATCCCGCCCGTTTGCGGGAAGCCCTTTCCGCGCTTCGCCCCGAGGGGGCCAGGGACGATCTCACCGTCCTGCTGACCCCGGGCATCCATAATCCCGCGTACTTTGAGCACGCCTTCCTGGCTCATGAAATGGGCATCCCCTTGGCGGAAGGGAAAGATCTGGCGGTGATCGAGGGGAAGGTACAGCTCCGAACCTCTTCCGGATGGAAGGGGGTGGGAACCATCTACCGACGTCTCAATGACGATTTCCTCGACCCGGTTGCCCTGCGCCCGGAATCGCTCCTGGGCGTCCCAGGGCTCGTAGCGGCTTGCCGCGCAGGCCGCGTGAATGTGGTCAACGCGATTGGAACAGGAGTGGCAGACGACAAGGCGATCTACCCGTTCGTTCCTTCCATGATCCGGTATTATCTCGGAGAAGAACCCATCCTGCCCAACGTGGAGACCTTTCTCTGCGAACGGCCAGCGGAACGAGATCATGTTCTCGCCAACTTGAGCAACCTGGTCGTCAAGGAGGTCAGCCAAGCAGGAGGATACGGCATGCTCTTCGGACCGACGAGCAGCGGCCAGGAACGCGCGGCCTTTCGAGAAAAGATCCTTGCCCAACCTCGCAACTACGTCGGGCAGCCCGTGCTTTCTTTCTCTCAAGTCCCTTGCTGGATCGATGGGCGGCTCCAGCCCAGGAGGATCGACCTGCGTCCGTTTGTTCTTTTCGGGCCCACTCCTACCGTCATCCCCGGAGGGCTCACCCGGGTCGCCCTGCGGGAAGGCTCGTTCATCGTAAACTCCTGCCAAGGCGGCGGCAGCAAGGATACCTGGGTACTGCGAGCCGACAAGCACGAGGGAAGGGCACAAAGCCTCGCAAGGCCATGATCTTTCGCAAGGCAAGCCACTTCTATTGGCTCTCGCGCTATCTGACTCGTGCGCTCGACACGATCCGGCTCGTGGACGCGTATTGGCCTCTTTGCTGGGATGGCGGGAAAGGAAGGGGGGAAGCCTGCCTGATCCGGCTGCGTCGGGCGCTGCGTATGGCGGTTCCCGGCCCGATCTTCGGACCGGCAGGCGAGCTCTTCTGGTTTCTGGAGGCCGAGGATAATCCTCTATCGATGAGGAGCTCGATTGAGGGCGCCCGGCTCAACGCTCGACACCTGCGGGCAGAACTTCCGGAAGAGCTTTGGGAGCTGCTCGGAAAATTTCCGGCCGGAACGCCGGTTTCACCTGTCGCCACCGGCGATGCTCCCTTCCCTCGGATTCAGTTCCTCCAACGGGTAGAGGGAATCAGCGCCATCTACGAAATCGCCCGATTCTCGCTGGAGCGGGGTGCGCCCCAAGATTGGCTCGCGCTGGGCCAGGGGATCGAAGGAATGGGAAACCTCGCAGCAGCCCTCAGTGCGCTCGCTCCAGACGGCTCGGGAAGCCCCGCTCCCTCCTTGGAAGAAAAGGTGGCGGTTCTCCGCGGATTTTCATCTCTCCATGCCTTCCGAGAGACCAGCGGCCCCTGCTACGAGGAAGAAGTCGTCTTCCGGTCTCTTCTGGGAGACCGGCGGCTGCCCAGGAGCTTCGCTGCCCTGCTCTCTTCCGCTTCCGCTTCTCTGGAGGGGCTGGAGCGGAAGAGTTCGCACGCTCTCGCCTCTGCTTTCACGGCCGCTGGCGCGCTCGGCGCGGCTCTGGGTTCCCTGGGAAGCACCCCAAGGAAGGGGCTTGGCTACCTCTTGATGGAGCTTCAGATCGGCTGCAATCAGCTCCACGAGGAGATCGAAAAGGCGCTGATCTAACCGCCATCGCCGGTTTAACTTTTGCGGCATCCTCTTTCCCGCTTATAAGAGGGAAAGAACGACCGCATGTTTCCTCCCTCCCGCATTCGCAACTTTTGCATCATCGCCCATGTAGATCACGGAAAGACGACCCTCTCCGATCGCCTGCTCCAAGCTACGGGCACGATTCCCGAACGACAGATGCAAGATCAGCTTCTCGACTCCATGGACCTGGAGAGAGAGCGCGGGATCACGATCAAGGCTCATCCCGTGACGATGCACTACAAGGCCGCGGACGGAGAAAGCTATCAACTCAACCTCATCGACACACCCGGCCATGTGGATTTCTCCCACGAGGTTTCCCGAAGCCTCTCGGCCTGCGAAGGAGCGCTCCTGGTGATCGACGCCGCGCAAGGAGTCCAGGCGCAAACGGTTGCCAATGTACATCTGGCCGCGCGGCATGATCTCCTTCTGATCCCCGTCATCAACGAGATCGACCTGCCGACCGCCAATCCCGCTTCGGTGAAGCGCCAACTCGAGGAAGTCCTCGCCATTCCGGGAGAAGAAGCCGTCCTGGCGAGCGCCAAGGCAGGGATCGGAATCAGCGAGATCCTGGAGGCGGTAGTTCATCGGATTCCTCCCCCGCAGCCAATCGCCGACGGGATCATCCGCGCCCTGGTCTTCGACTCGGTCTTCGATCCCTACCGGGGAGTGGTCCTCTACGTCCGCGTCCGCTCGGGGGAACTCTCCCGCGGCCAGAAGATCCTCTTGATGGCGACCCAGGGGGTTTACGAAATCAAAGAGGTGGGCATTTTCAGCCCCAAGATGACCTTGCAGGATCGCCTCAAGGCGGGAGCGACCGGCTATGTGATCGCCAACATGAAGAGTCCTCAGGAGGTGAAGGTCGGGGATACGCTCACTTCCGCGCTCCATCCCGCCCAGGAACCGCTCTCCGGTTTCCTGGAAGCCCGGCCGATGGTCTTCAGCGGCATCTATCCTCTCAATCCGGCGGATTTCGAGAAGCTCAGGAGCGCGCTCCTCAAGCTCCAACTCAACGATCCCGCCATCGTCTTCACCCAAGAGAGCTCGGCGGCGCTGGGATCGGGCTTGCGATGCGGCTTCTTGGGACTACTCCATATGGAGATCGTGCAGGAGCGGCTGCGGCGCGAGCACGATGTCGAGATTCTGGCCACCTATCCCAGCGTCGTCTACCAGGTGAAGCTCACCAATGGGACCAAGGTCGAGATCGACAACCCGCTACGCCTTCCCGATCCTTCCCTGATCGAAGAGATCGCGGAGCCGATGGTGCGCGTTTTTCTGCTGATTCCCACGGAACGAATCGGAGAGATTCTGCAACTGGTCCTGGATAAGCGGGGAGCCTGCGAGTCGACCGAATCGGCGGGGGAGAACCGCGTGATGCTCCGATGCCGCCTTCCATTGAGCGAAATCCTGGTCGATTTCAACGATCGGTTGAAGTCGCTCACGCGAGGGTATGGATCGATGGATTATGAGCCCGCCCCCTATCAGACCGAAGATCTGATCAAGCTCGACATCCTCGTCAACGGAGAGCCGGTCGATGCCTTTTCCTGCATCGTGGCGCGCAGCCGGGCCGAAGCGCGGGGCAGAGCGATTCTCGCCAAGCTGCGCGACTTCATCCCGCGGCATCTTTTCAAGATCGCGATCCAGGCTGCAGTCGGAAGCAAGATCCTCGCACGAGAGGATATTGGTTCGGTCGGGAAAAATGTTACCGCGAAATGCTACGGAGGAGACATCACCCGGAAGCGGAAGCTCCTGGAGAAGCAGAAGGAAGGCAAGAAACGAATGAAGACTTTTGGCCGTGTCGACATTCCGCAGGAAGCGTTTCTGCAGATTCTAAAAACGGAGACCGGGACATGAGATCCTCGCCTTTCTCGTTCTCGGCCAAACGAGAACTCCGCCGCCTCTGCCGGGATCTGAACCATCTGAGAAAGGCCATTGGACGGCTGCGCGTTCGTCAGAAAGACCTGCTTTCCTTGGATGCGCAGCAAGAGGCGGAGACTTTTGAGAGGGAGGTCGCCTCGTTTCTTTCGGATCCGCAAGCCTCCGGCACGACCGCTCCCCTTCTCCTCGACCGAGGAGAAAAGCTGGCCACGCGTCTCTTTCCGCCGAGGCGTTGGGCGGGGCTGCGCGAAAACGTGGAGATCTTCCTGGTGGCGATCGCGGCGGCGCTGGCCATCCGCGCCTACTTCGTCCAGCCGTTCAAGATTCCCACCGATTCGATGAAGCCGACTCTCTATGGGATTCAGACAATCGCCCGGGTAGAGCCACCTCCCTCGGCTCCCGTTCGTCTTCTCCACCTGTTCCTTTTCGGCAGGCAATATCACTATCTGCGCCTCTCCCGCGACGTTTCGCTCACCGGCTTGGTCCCAGGAAAGTTCTTGGTCGAATATACCGATCTTCTCTTCGATGACGGAGAGAAGCAGCGCGTCTGGGTGGCGGCCCCAATCTTGATCTACAAAATCGGGCTCCAGTCTGGTCTGTTCTTTCGGGCGGAAGAGCCCATCTTCAACTTCATGACTGTGGCAGGGGACCAGGTGTTGGTGAACAAGGCGGTCTACAACTTTCACCCCCCGCGGCGTGGTGAGGTCTTCGTCTTCCGGACCGCCGGCATCGAAGGCATCGAATCGACCATGCGGGAGCATGGCCTCGATGGATCCCTCTTTTACATCAAGCGATGCGTCGGAGTTCCCGGCGACCGCCTTCAGATCGACCCGCCCTTTCTGCGCATCAACGGGAGCACGACTCCTCCGAATGCGGCCATGGCGCGCGTCGAGGCCGGACGCAACGGCTACCACGGCTATGTCGTCCTCCCCGGCCAGCAGTATCTCTTATCTCCGGAAGAGCAGGTAGTCGTCCCCAAGGACGGTTATTGGGCGATGGGCGACAATAGCCCCGATAGCCAGGACAGCCGCTTCTGGGGACCCGTTCCCCGCGACGACCTTGTGGGAACCGGCTTCTTCGTCTACTGGCCTCTGAGCCCGCGCTGGGGCTGGATTCACTGAGCGGACGCTTCGCCCTCGGTCCGCACCAGAAGGATCGGCGCTTCCGTGAGCCGCCGAACCGGCAAGGAAGTGCTTCTGCCAAAGAGTGCCCCCAAGATCGTGTGCGCATGGCTACCCATGACGATCAGATCGGCTCCTTTTTCCTTCGAAGTTCGAACAATCTGGCCGACAGGATCCCCAAGAGCGAGCTCCACCTCTACGGACAGACCTTGGCTCCGCAGTTCTTGAGCCCGGTCTGCGAGATATTGCCGCGCCCGATTCATCGCTTCGTCTTGACGCAGCGCAATTCGTTCTCCGGATTCGAGCGTCCACTCCTCGATTCCGGCGAGCGGGAAAGCCGGAAGGGGTGAGACATGCAGAAGGACGAGCCGCGCTCCCGAAAGCCGGGCAAACTCGCGGGCATGGCTTAAGACCGCTTCATCCAGCGGACTCTGCTCCAGCGGCACCAATAGGCAGTGGTACATGAGGGGAACCGATCAGCGTCTGGTCCATTCGTGTATTCGCAGCATTAGCACTCTTCCGCCAAAAAAGACAGCATTCATGCGAGAATCCGGATGACGCACGAGAGGACTGAGAAATTGTGACACCCAAAAACAGCACGTCATGCGACGGGCGCAACGGGTTGCAGACGCTGCAGAACGTTATTGGCGTGGTCCAAGGCTTGGCCACACATTGTCCTCACATCCTTTGATTCCGGAGGCGATTCATCGTAGTCGCACGAATTCCTCCAATGGCGGAGGTCATCCAACCACCCCGCTTCACCCGCGTAGCTGTTATGCTTCAAACAATCACGCAGCTCCTTGTGATCCGAAGCGCCCTGTTTCGCCTTGAACCCCAATTTACTTTCGGCAAACCGTTTTGCTCGGCCAAAAGCAGCGTAGTAGGCCCGACTTACCGCGGACCGGATGTACGCTTCTTGTAAGGAGGACTCATTTTCGGCCAGCTCTTTGAGCTTTCGAGCAAGCGCAAAATATAGATTCCAGTCAAACATCGCTCTGCAGGCGAAAGTCCGTACCGACCATGAGCCAACCGCTCGAAGAGGCGAGCGCACGCTCGTACTCCCTGCGCACCTCCTGGATCTTATCCAAGATCTCGGAGTTGTATTGTTTCGCCCGCACCCAGATCATCGGATACTCGTCTTCCTCTTCCGGGTCGCGATAGAGCTCGATGCTGAGCTTGGCGCTCGTCGCGAGAAAAAAGAAAGCAGCGTCACAAGCCGACTTCGCTATGGACAACATGTCCCTGTGGACCAAGAAGTAGGAACGCAACGAATCTGGATCGAGGACCTCGATTCCAAATCCGGACAGGGACTCAAGAAATTGATTGCTCGGATTCGTCAGCGCCATAGATGCAGGAGCGATGGAAGTGGAACCCTCCCCGGTAACCGACCCGCATTCGATAACTGACCTTAATTCCAGATAACGATAAAGTTGGATCGGTTGCTTGGTCTCCGCAGAACCAACGGCGCTCAGTAGCGAAAAGTCACTGGGACCTGCCGCCCTCGACTGCAGGTCAGTTTCCCGCTGCTCAGCTAGACTAGGATTCATCCACAGGCTCCAGTTTCGATTTCATTGCTGGAGTAAGGGAATCTTCAAAGGCTTTCTTGATCTCCTCATGCGCATGCTCA
>JAQUAR010000140.1 GCA_028687155.1 Methylacidiphilaceae bacterium
CCTCGATGCTGTTCTGGATCGGCGTGATCTGGCTTGAGAACTAGTGCCTTTTTCCTCTCGGTCGGCCTCTTCACGATCTCCCTGTACGGGCAGGTGGCCAAGCCACTTGCCACGACGCCGCCGATCGAAAAGGCCTTTCCTCTTGTTCAGAAAGGCACCGAGGTTCATGTAAGCTGTCCTCTGGCGCTCAACGAGTACCAGGTTATTTCTCCCGAAGAGGTTCTCCACCTCTTTTACGTCAAATCCCAGCGCATAGCGGCAACGGGAGAGAAGACGGATTCTTCGGAAAATGCGACCCCTTCGGGCAGACACCGTGGAGGCGGGATGGGCGGGATGGGTGGTGGAATGGGGAGAGGAGGCATGGGGATGGGTGGCATGGGGGGAGGCGGTATGACAGGGATGCATGGCGGGATGGGCCGCGCGGGCGATGAGAACGAAGGATCAAGCCATCAAGGGGTGGACCGAAAGACTATCTGGACTTCCGTTGATGCGTTTCGTGAAGCGCTTGGCGGTCTCGACGGGTCCGATGTGCGGCTGGTTTTCGCCCAGCCTCCGGCAGCGTCTTCCGGCCAGGCGGCGAAGTCGGAAGGGGGAGGAAATCTTAAAACGGACTCCAAGTCCGGACGAGTGCGAGACGAGCCCCTGGCCCTCCCGTTGGGTCTACTGCTGGGGGAGCTGGAAGAAAGACCGACCGTGCTTGCGGTCGAAACCGGGGGCGCCGGAGCCGAAGCGGGTCTCCGCGCGGGGGATCGGATCATCTCTCTCGATGGTCGGCCCTGCTTCCGAAGTTTGTCGGTATTCTTAGGTCTCTTTCGCGAGGCAAAAGCGAGGGGCGGTTCGTCCGTTTCCCTCGAAGTGGAGCGTGGGCAGGCGCGGCTGACGTTTCTGGTCCCTCTGCCTCTCAGCCTTGGGGGAAGTATTCTTGATGTTCCTTAGGCACGACGCCTTTGCGTTCGACCGTGGGCGGCCGGGGAAAACGGGAAGAGCCCTTTGCGCTTCAAATCCGCGGAGGATCGCGGTAGTTCTTTAAGATTGCCGGGAAATTGTGGAAGCCGCAACGGTCGTTGTGTGTCGGGAAGGGGACGGCTCTTCGCGGAAGGATGGCGCGATCGCGCCACCGGGCAGGCGACTTTGGCGCCGCGAAGGGGCACGTTCGTCCCTCTTCCCGCCATTCTGCTCTTCTTTCTCCTCGGTTGGCGTGGCGCGGATTCCCTCTCGGCCGAGGAGACCGGTTCCCGAATGACCGTGCCCCCGCTCGCGGCCGCTTTCCCCCTCGTGCAGCAGGGGAGAGAGGTTCATGTCCGCTATCCTTTGGCCATCAACGAGCATGTCGTCGTTCCCCCCGACGCGCGACTCCATTTTCTTTACGCGAGGCCACGACTCTCCGGGGCGCCCGGAGAAGAGCCGACATCCGCCGAAGAAGGAGCGCCTTCGGCACGGCGCGGCGGAGGTATGCCGCTCGGCGGCATGGGGATCGGAGGGATGGGGTTGGGTGGTATGCGGATGGGAACCACCGGAGGAATCGGCCAGGGGATGAGCGGGAAGGGAGAAGGGAGGGGAAAGCCACGCAGAATCGATCGGAAGACGGTCTGGGCCTCCTGCGGTGCCTTTCGGGAAGCCCTGGCGGCTTTGAACGGCTCGGAGCTTCGTCTGGTTTTTTCCCTGCCCGGCCCAAAAACGGTCATGCAAGAACCAGCGTCGGGGGACGAAGACGAGGACGAGACGAGCGAGGAGCCCAGGCCGCAGCCGAGGCGCATCCGGGATGTGTCCGTGCATCTCCCGCTCGGCTTGCTCATGGCGCAACGCAAAGAGGCGCCGACTGTGCTCGCGGTCGAGGAGGCGAGTGCCGCCGAACAGGCTGGCTTCCGTGCCAGGGATCGAATCCTCTCTCTGGATGGGCGGCCTTGCCCCAAGAGCCTGTCGGGAGTTTTGGCCCTCTATCGTCAGAAGAAGGAGCTCGGACAGAAGGAGCTGTCCGTGGCCGTGGAGCGAGCCGGGGCTTCTACCCCGGTCTCGCTTACGGTGCCGCTGCCTCCCCGCCTTGAAGGGAGCCTCCAGAAACCTGTGGAGTGAGAGAAGGCACCGCGACGAAGCCGTCGGGCCGATCCTTACCCGCCGCGGTTGGGAGTGCCGAGGAGATGTGTGCGCGGGGGAAGCATGAGATCGTCAAACGTTTGCGTAAACATTGCCGCGGCAAAAAATGCGACCGCTCTCAAGGTTTCCTGCCCAACGTTGGCAAGGTCGTGGCGCAGATCGGTCGGAATGACAAACACGCTTCCGGGACCGAGAGCGTAGACGCCCGACTCCATGCGCAACTCGCCCTTTCCGGAGAGGATGTATTGGGTCTCCTCGGTGGCATCCGTATGCCATCCCAGCCGTCCGCCGGCCTCGATCTCGTAGACGATCGTCGAGGACTGCGTTGCCCCACGCCCACCGCAGGAGGCAAACGCTCCGGTCCAACGTACCGAGGGATCGTCTTCCCCGCGGACAGAGAGACGTTCCAAGCGGTCGCTTTCGATGACGGGATTCATGATTCCTCCCTCGTCCCTTCTAAGAGGACGGATTGTCGCTCCTAGAGGAGGCTAGGGTTTCCCTACGGCCAGGTCAAGGGATTTGCCGTGTTTTGTCGTAGCGCAATAGAAATGTCCCCTTTGGTTACGAAGTTACGTTTTTGGTGGATACTGCACGGCTGGTTGCCATTTGAAGGGTCGCTTCCATGGGTGGGAGGGAGGAGGATTGACCACTCTCCGGCTAGCCGGAGAGTGGCTCGGCGGCGCGGGTCGCTGCTTGGGTTTTGGCGCAGGCCGGCCAGCGATCTCGAGGAAACGCAGCGGCCGGGCGTACCTTTCGCTCTTGGCGCTCCCGACGCCAGCAATGGCTGCCTCGGCTCCCCGAAAGCGCGCACATGATCCCGGCCGCCGACAAAGTCGGAGCCGACGCATGGCTGTCGCCCGAGGCCGATGCGCTCTTGGCGGGAACAGATCTACCCGTGCACGCTATCGCGTCATCGCTCCGTACGCGGATATCCAGTGGTCTGCGCTGCGGTCGCTTCGTCGCCGAGTACGGCAGCGAACATAGTCTCTTCGCTGAAGGATGGCTCAATCTTTGCGGCATCCTGGACGCCTGCTCTCAACTTTGCCTCGGTGCCGATCAAACCGCTCCTCTAACGAATCCTCGGCCCGTCACGGTCGCTGGGAGATGTGTGTCGTGTGGTCGTGGTTCGGGTGGCTGAATGTGATCTCCAGCGTGCGCAGGAAGGTGTGAAGCGCAGCATCCTGGATCGGCAGCACATGCGCGTTCTCGCCCGACTCGTTGTGATGAGAATGCCAATAACCCGGCGGAGTGACGAAGCTCGCGCCTGGTTTCCAGTCTTCGCGATGCGCGTTTTTGATCATCCCGTCATTGCCGAGCTCCGTCCCGATAAGGGTATAGCAGCCGGGCTTGCAATCGATTACGAAATCCAGCGCCACGGATTCGTGACGATGTGGAAATTGCACTTTGTCTTTCGGCAGTACGCCAAACATCGCCCAAAGTGTATGGGTGATCGTTCTGGTCTGCGGAAATTCCCCATTGGCCAGGAGCACGCTGACACGATTCGCTTTGGAGGTCGCCGGGTCGCTGGCAATCTGTTCCAGCTTGGCCTGCGCTTGCTCATGACGGAACAGTGTCGGGGCAAAGCGCGCAACGACAGGGGCGACACCCAGATAGCGCAGTAGCGGCGCATCATGCACCCAGTAGATGCCGGCACCGCCGTCGCTATGATGAAGGGCCTGATCGTGCGCCGGAAGGACGATGAAGTCGCCTTTTTCCCACGAAATGGATTGGCCGCACGCATCCGTTCGGCCCACCCCGTAATAGATAAAGAATAATTGGCTCGTGGCCTGCGCGGAGGTCTGGAGGGAACCCCCGGATAGCCGGATAAAGTTGGCGCACAAGGCGGGGCTGGTGGCGGGCGATGGGCATCCCAGTTCTTGGCTCAAGTCGAGCGGTTGGATGCGCGTGGGACCCGAATCGAAGAATTCGGGGGAAAAAGCCCGGTACGGAACAGGGCCGATGATCTTCTGGTAGAGCGGATTTGCGGCCGAGGCGTAATCGTAGTAGAGCGCGTCCTTGGTCAGTGCAGAATCATTCGCCATTGCTCTCCTTGTCTTATTAGAATGTGTTAACGCCTCCAAAGCGACCTTTTAGGGCAATCGCATTGCGATCAGTCGATGCGTGATTGTCAACTCATTCTTGCCGGGCTGTTGTAACAGGATCTTTTGTTTTAGTTGAGCGTTCATGTGGCGGCGAGGATGGCCAGACATTGTTTGGGACTGGAGCGGAGTTGTTCGCGGAACTGCGGGAGGGATTGTTCGCCGGGGAGCCAGAGGATGGCGTTACGGATGAGCGCCAAGTTGGCCAGCAGGTTGGGCTGACGGGAGCGGGAACCGTCTTCGCCCATCGGGACATCGCGTCGCCAGTGGTTGCGGTTTTCCACTCCGCCCCAATGTCCTCGGATCCAGTCCGACCAGTGTTGGGGCAAATACGGATCCAGTGGAGCGGTGGAGAGGGAGTAACGGGACTCGCTGGTGGTGAGGTTGCCCCGTTTCTGCGTGCGCCGGCTGCGCCCTGCGATCAGGCTGCGGGAAAAGGGGAGGTCGGCGGCCAGAGGTTCGATGGGGAAGGCATGGAGCCCGCGGGTTTCGACTCGGCCATGACCGATTTGGCTTTGGGTAAACAGAGGGTATCGGGCAAGGCGTCCACGGCCTGAGCCTCTTGGAGCAAGCGAGGCTGGTTTCCCTCGACCTGGTGCAAATAGTCGCCCACCGGACGCCCCGCTCCCAGGTAGTGGCGCTCCGCCAACTGCCCATCGAACCGTTCCGTTTCTTCTGGAGAACCGGCAATTGAAACATCGAGTCCGCAATCCCTTACCCCACGGGTTCCCGAACGGAAAAGCTGTCGCATCGAGCCTAATGGGTCGAAAAAGTCGCTTCGCGTTTAGCCATTCTTCCCCTCCATGGCGCAGAATCATTGGGTACTATCAAGTTAGATCACACAGCCACTAGGGCTGGTGCCATTCCTGATTTCATGGACGCCTCACGGCGTTCGGATGACCTCACCACGTCCGGCGGCACCCCACTGAAGTAGGGATTGGTCTGGCGTGGGT
>JAQUAR010000141.1 GCA_028687155.1 Methylacidiphilaceae bacterium
GTCCTGAAAGAGGGAGGGTGGGGCAGACTCCCTCCGGCAGGTCCTCGCCGTCATGCGGCCACTCTCTCTTTGCCGCCCGCATTCACTCCACGGTCACGCTCTTGGCGAGGTTTCTTGGCTTGTCGATATCCCGTCCCAGGGAGAGTGCCGTGTAGTAGGCCAGCAGTTGGAGAGGAACGACGGTAAGAATGGGAGCGAGAAGCTCCGAACATTGCGGAATCAGGAAGACATCGTCGGCCAACTTCCCGATCCGATCATCCCCTTCGCTCGCAATGGCGATCACGGGACCGCGTCTGGCCTTGACCTCTGCGATGTTGCTCACGTTCTTGTCGTAGACCCCATCCTGGGGGCAGAGAAAGATGCTCGGGATCCGCTCATCGACTAGGGCAATCACCCCATGCTTGAGCTCGGCCGCCGGGTGGCCCTCGGCCCGAATATAGGTGATCTCCTTCATCTTCAGCGCCCCTTCCAGAGCGATCCCATATTGAAACTGTCGGCCTAAGAAGAGCATGGCCTCGGCATCGACATATTTCTCGGCGATCGCGCGGATCTCCTCATGGCGGGAGAGAACGCTTCCCACTAGATCCGGAAGCTTCTCGATCGCCTCGATCAGCTTTTTCCCCTGCCGAGCGGACAGGTAGCGCAATCGACCGAGCAGCACGGCGAGCAGCAGGAAGACCAGCACCTGGGAGGTGAAAGACTTGGTTGCCGCAACACCGATCTCCGGCCCCGCGTGCATGTAGACCCCTCCCTCCGTTTCCCGGGCGATCGTGCTCCCCACCTGGTTGCAAATCCCAAGGACACGCATCCCCTTCCGCTTGGCTTCCCGGACGGCGGCCAGCGTGTCGGCGGTCTCCCCGGACTGACTGACCGCAAAAACTACCGTCTCTCCGTCGAGCGGAGCATTCCGATAGCGGAACTCGCTCGCATGATCGACTTCTACCGGAAGATGAGCCAGAGATTCGATCAGATACTCCCCCACGATCCCCGCATGACGGGCCGTGCCGCAACCGACGATCACGATTCGCTGGATCCGCAAGAGCTGGTGCGGATTCATATTGAGACCGCCCAGCTTGGCGGTCGCTTCCTCGAGATCCAGGCGTCCCCGCATCGCATTCCGGATCGCCTCGGGTTGATCGAAGATCTCCTTGAGCATGTAGTGCGGATAGCCTCCCAACTCCGCCTCCGCTTCGGTTTTTTCCACTTCGCTGATCTCGAATCCGACCCTGGGCCGAGTGAGGGAGGAGATGTCGAATCCGTCGGGACGAATCGCCACGATGTCGCCATCACTCAAGTAAACAACCCGCTGAGCCTGCCCGGAGATCGCCGTCACGTCGCTGCTCAGGAAGAACTCGCCGTTGCCGATGCCCAGAATCAGAGGGCTCCCCCTCCGCGCTCCAACCAGCAGGCTTGGACAATCCGCATGAATGACGGCAATGCCGTAGGTGCCAATCACCTCCGTTAACGCCGACCGGACGGCGTTTTCGAGCCTTTGAGGATCATGGGGGGGCAGGCGGTCATACGCTTCGCCAATGAGGTGAGCGAGCACTTCGGTGTCCGTTTCCGATTCGAAATGATGACCAGAATCGGATAGCCTTTGCTTCAAAATCTGGTAATTTTCGATCACTCCGTTATGGACAATGGCAAGCCGATGCGACTGGTCAAGATGGGGATGGGCATTGGCGTCGCTCGGAATTCCATGAGTCGCCCAGCGAGTATGGCTCACGCCGATCTTTCCCGGCAGGCCCTCTTTTTGGAGGGCGAGCTCGAGCTCGGAGATCCTGCCCTTTCGCTTGACGACGCCCAGCTCCCCCTTCTCCAGGATGGCGATTCCGCTCGAATCGTATCCCCTGTATTCGAGCCGGCGCAGCCCGCTCAGCAAAAGCGGCTGAGCCTCCTTTTGTCCGAGATAACCGACAATTCCGCACATAATCCGGCCCCATTATTCTTCGCGGAGAACCTTCGTCAATTCCCATGACTCAATGGAACGGCTCTAATTTCTCTCCCTTCGACGTGATCACCGTGATTCTGGGCGGAGGAGCGGGCACGCGTCTTTTCCCGCTGACCAAAGAGCGGGCAAAGCCCGCGGTCCCCTTGGCCGGGAAGTATCGGCTCGTCGACATCCCGATCAGTCTGGCGATTCATTCGGACCTCAAGCGGATCTTCATCCTGACGCAGTTTCAGAGCTCCTCCCTGCATCGACACATTCAACAGAGCTACCGGTTTGACGACTACTCCCAGGGGTTCGTAGAACTCCTGGCCGCGCAGCAGACCATGAAAGGCTCGTACTGGTACCAGGGAACCGCCGATGCCGTCAGGCAGAACCTAAGCCACTTCACGAGTCATCCGCATGAGTTGGTGTTGATTCTGGCGGGGGATCAGCTTTACCGGATGAACTTCCGGGAATTGATCGAAGAGCACGTGGCGAGCTGTGCGGATTTGACGGTAGCCGTGACTCCCGTCCGACAGAGCTTGGTAAGCGGTTTTGGAGTCGTTCGGGTGACCGAGGAGCGCCGGATCGCCTCCTTCGTCGAGAAACCGAAAGAGCCGTCGCTTCTCACGAAGCTGGCAATCGGCGACCCGTTCGTCTCTCTGCTTCGCCTGCCTCCCGAAGAGCCGCAATATTGGGCTTCGACCGGAATCTACCTTTTCAATCGGAAGGTCTTGGCCAGCGCATTACTGAGTGGGGAGCCGGACTTCGGTAAAGACGTGATCCCCCGCCTCATTTCCAGCCATCGGGTTTTCGCCTATGTCCACTCGGGCTATTGGGAAGACATCGGAACGATTCGCGCCTTCTACGAAGCAAACCTCGATCTCTGCGAACCGCAGCCGAAGTTCAATTTTTACGACAGCCGCTTCCCGATCTATACGCGGGCACGCTACCTACCCAGCTCAAAGATCTCGCAAGCGGACGTGTCCGGTTCGCTCATTGCCGAAGGGAGCGTAATTTCGGAAGCAAAGATCAACCACTCGCTCATCGGGATCCGCAGTATCGTTCTGCCCGGAGCGACCATCAAGGATACACTCCTCCTGGGGAACGACTACTACGAGACCGACGCGCAGGCGCTCGGGGCGGAAGGACGCGGGCTACCCAGAATGGGGATCGGTCGGAACAGCTTCCTGGAAGGAACGATCGTCGACAAGAACAGTCGAGTGGGCGACAATGTCCGAGTCTCCCCCGCAGGAAAACCCGCGAACATGGACGGAGACTGTTTTTTTGTCCGAGACGGGCTGGTGATCATTCCCCGCGGAGGGGTTGTGCCCCATGGAACAGTGATCTGACACCGGCCACTCTCCTCCGCGGATCTGCCGGCATGCTCCCGTTGATTCCGCAAATCGCAAACTTTTGCTTTGCCTGAGCCGCTTTTCTCGAAAAATGATAGACATGTCCATTTCCGCGCCTGGACGCCGTCGAGGAACGGTCCGTTGCCGCTGCGCGGGCACCTGTTATCCCAGCGACGGGCGGCAATCCCTATCCTATTTCCGCTCTTTCTTCTCCGAACCGGGCGCCGCTCCTTTGCCGCCGCCTTCCCCGCCCAGTCGAGCCGATCTTCTCGGCGTCCTCTCCCCTCACATTGATTTCCGCGTCAGCCCAAGAGCGTACGCTCATGCCTTTGCTCCACTGGCGAACGCCCCGGACGCCGACTGCTACCTTATCTTGGGCGTGGGCCACCGTTCGAGGCTCGAATGGAGCATCGACGATCGCGATCTTCGCACTCCACTCGGTCGAGCCCTTGCCGAGGTTGAGTCGATTGCATGGCTTCACAACCGGGTGGGCTTCCCCTGCCACGATCCGGAGGCGCACGAGGGTGAGCATTCGATCGAGTTTCCCATCGTACTTCTGCAAGCCCTTCGTGCCTTTCGAGGAAGCGATCGGCCGGTGCGCTTTCTTCCCGTTCTTTGCGGCGGGCTTTCCGACTGGGTGGAGCAGGGGAGGGCGCCCTGCCGGAACTCGCCATTCGACCAACTGGCGACTTCGCTCTATTCCCTGCGACAAGCTTACGGAGAGCGCATGCAGCTGATTGTCAGCATTGATGGTTGCCATATGGGTCCGCGCTTCGGACACCCGTTCGCGATCAACCCATTCCTCTTGGAACAGACCCGGCTTTGGGAGGATGGGCTCTGGCAAACCGTGGAGCAGGGGAACCTGTCCGCTTTTTTTACACACCTGGGTAGAGAGCGAAACGTTCGCTTTTTCGACGGAGTCGGTGCTCTTGCGCTGCTGCTTCGCATCACCGAGCCAACGGGGCGGCTGAAACGCACCTATTATGAGCAGTGGTTTGAAGAAGGGGATCAGTCGGTGGTCACCTTCACGAGCGGCTTGTTGCAGAGGAGCATAGGAGACCTTACTGAGGGAGCAGAGAGATGAGTAGCGTACGAGTCCGTTTTGCCCCTTCTCCCACAGGCTACCTTCATGTCGGCGGGGCGCGCACCGCCTTGTTCAATTGGCTCTACGCCCGTCACATGGGAGGAACGTTCGTCCTTCGCATCGAGGATACCGATTCTGCGAGAAACACCGCCGATGCGGTGCGAGTCATCTTTGACGGTCTCCACTGGCTGGGGCTCGACTGGGACGAAGGACCTCTCCCGGCGGGAGGCATCCGCGGCGATCAAGGACCCTATTTCCAAAGCGAGCGGCGCGCCATCTACGATCGCGCACTTCGCCGACTCCTCGATCGGGATCAAGCGTACGAAAGCGATGGGGCGATCCGTTTCCGGATGCCACGCAAGAAGATCGTGGTCGAGGACTTGATCTGCGGTGAAGTCTGTTTCGATTGCACCCTGGAACAGGACTTCGTCATTCAGCGGCAGGATGGTTCTCCGGTCTTCCATCTCGTGAACGTCGTCGATGACCTCGAGATGCGGATCAGCCATGTGATCCGCGGAGAAGACCATCTCTCCAATACGCCCAAACATCTGGCCATCGCCGCCGCCTTGGGCGAAACCGCGCCTCGGTACGCCCATATCCCCCTCATCTTGAATCGAACCGGCTCCAAGATGAGCAAGCGGGATGTCGGCGCTTCCCTAAGCGAGTATCAAGAGGCTGGTTATCTGCCGCAAGCGGTGCGCAACTACCTCTGTCTTCTCGGGTGGTCCCTGAGGGAGAACCGT
>JAQUAR010000142.1 GCA_028687155.1 Methylacidiphilaceae bacterium
CGAGTGAACGGCCGCCACCCCGAGAGCCTCTCCCAAGGGGAGCCGCTCGGCTCCCTGGCCACAAAGGCCTGCAGCGCCGAGCACCGGCAAAAGCATGAGCCCGGCTCCATGAGCAGTAGCCATGAGGAATGCCCAGAAGACCAGGTCCCGAAAACTGACGCGCATCCCAACCCAGCGCGGATGCCGGGCCCGCAGAAGCCAATAGAACCCAAACCCCGCCAAGAGAACGGCAGCACCCACGGCGATCCAATGCCAAGGAAGCCAGACACCGGCCGCCCACAAGAGGATGACGGCGGCGACCACGGCAAGACAGTGGCCGACGACCAGGGCACCGACGGCTTGAACGATCGCTCTTTTGCGGCCCTCCTGATAGCCGAGCGCCACGGCAAACAGCCACCCCATGGCCGGATTCAGACCATGAAAGGCACCCAGCCCCAACGCCATGGCCCAGGGAAGTAATCGGGTCACGGGAAACAGAAGGAGTCTGTGGAGCAGTCTCCTCCTTGGAGACGAATTTGATGCGCGCGATGGGTCCGGGGAAACTCCACCAAAAACCTTTCGTCCCAATGGAGTCCATCCTCCCCGGCATGGGCCAGAGCCATCCAACCCTGGATGCCCTCCGGATAGAACTGCTCGTCCCATGCGCGATAGAGGGAGTTCGTCAGATAAATCCGCTTTCCGTCCCGGCTAATCTCCACCATTTGACAGCCACCGTTGAGGGGCTTTTGCGGCAGCCGGGGGTGGGCGTTCCTCCGCGCAATCCCGCCGAGATGAAGGCTGCTGATCCGCTTCGGATGGAAAGGATCGCTCACATCGTACTGGAGGAGTTCACCCGTCCCCCAGCACGACAGGTATAGAAAACGATCGTCCAGGGAAAGGTCGATATCGGTGAGGACAGGCGGTACGGCTCCGAAGCTTTTCAGGAGAGGAGGAAGCTCTTCTTCCTTTGCAGGCTCCGCAGGAATTTCGATCACTTTCCGGATCGCCCAATTCTCGCCATCCCGGTACCACAACCAGACCGAACTCGATAGATCCTCCAAGGAGATCACGACGCCGGTAAAGCCATAGGACTTTCGCGGGTCATGAGCGGGACGGACCTCCAAGACCATCTGCTGCTTTTCCCCCACGTCGAGCGTTTGGAGGTGGCGGCGCTTCCGGAGATCCCACACATGGAGGGCGCGTCCGTAGGCACCCTTCATGAGCTGTTCGGGCAAGAGACCGTCCTCCAGCATCCAGGGAGCTCCCCATTCGCTGCTGATCAGGATGTCCTGATTGATATGCCACCAGAAGTCGTAGGCGAACATCTGCGGTCCCCGATCCATTTCCCAACGTCCAAGCGGCTCGAACGAGAAATGGTCCAGGATAAAGATGCCGCCGGGCCCTTCCCCTTTTTCGTTTCCCAAGGCGCTGACATAGATGCCGTCCGGTCCGCAGTGCACCGTATGGGGCCGAGTGTATCCCGTCTTCCGAACAAGTTCCTCGGGCTCGATCTGCTTTACGATTTCGGGCTGGCGCGGATTCGCCTTCGTATCGACAATGTAGATCCGGGACGAGCGGATCCCGGGGATGACCAGGTAACGTCGCTCCAAATGAGGGTGGGGAGCATAGGGACAGAGAGCGGAACTACAGGCGTTCCAGCCGAAATGGTGAAATTCATCCCCGATCGTGGGAGCAGAAAGCCAGTGGATGATCCTCCCGTATTCAGGCGAATCCGGATTGAGATCGATCACCGCCAGCGCATCGGGATTCCCACTTGCACTTCCTCCGTCAGCCGCAAGCGCTACGACATAACCCAACTCTTCCCGCGGACCCTCCATCGCAAGCCGGGCAGAAGGATAGAACGTGGGATCCGGAGCGGTGAATTTCATGCTTTTGCTTGTTGTGTCTATTTTACACTCGTTGCCACACAAGCCAAAGAATCATCTCGATCCTCCGGATGCAACAGATTCACTCGATCGCCCCAATCGGGAATCTGCAGGGTCCAGACCGATTTTCAAACCAGCGCGCCGCTTGAACAGACCCCCCCGACTCGGCCGGGATGAGTCGGCTCTCTTGGGACCCGCTTCCTGGATGAGCAGGAGCAGAGGCCCCATTTGGGCGGCGCGCCAAGAGGCCTTTGAAAACCGCTTCTCTCTATTTGCGCCGTAGAAGCTCCCGCCTACGGCCTGACGATCTTCTACGGCTGCTTGCCGGCCGGCGGATTCGGTGTCGAGGGAGGCGGAGGCGTGCCGCCGGGCAACTCGGCCTCCTCTTTCTTTCCCTTTGCTGCCGGAGGAGGAACGATGAGCTCCTGGCCAATCTGTAGCCGATCGTTTTTCAACCCGTTAGCCTTGCGAAGCGCCTCAACCGAAATTTTGAACTTCCGGCTGATCTTCCAGAGGGAATCACCCTGCTTCACCGTGTACTTGGTTGAGCCCGGGGGAGGCGGCTCCGCCGGAGCTTCGGCGGACGAGGGCGGACCGGACGATTCTGCGGCATTGGAGGGAGGGAGCGTTCCACCGAAAAACAGAGCAATCCATCCCATGCAGGAAAAGAGACGAAAAAGCTTTGTACACATGAGGCTATCATAAGTTGCTTTTGGGACAAGAGAAGACCGAACCTTTCCGATTCGCCGAAAAAGTGGCAGAATGCGCGCCCGCATGCTTGCCCGTATCTTTTCCGCCGCTCTTTGGGGAGTGGAGGCCTTGCGTGTCGAAGTCGAGGTGGACAATTCCCCGGGAGCTTTCCTGACACGGGTCGTCGGACTGCCCGACGCTGCGGTGCGGGAAAGCCTCCACCGCGTGTCTACGGCGCTTCAAAATGCGGGCTTTCGTGCTCCGAGCGGCCGCACCACGATCAACCTGGCGCCGGCGGCCCTTCGTAAGGAGGGGCCTAGCTTCGACCTTCCCATCGCCCTGGCGGTCCTCGGCGCCACCGATCAAATGGGGAGTCCTCACACCGAGGACTTCTGGGCGCTTGGCGAGCTCGCACTTTCCGGTGAGCTGCGGCCCGTCCGAGGGGTCTTGCCGGCGGTGATCGAAGCCAAGCGGCAGCGGGCGAAGCATCTGCTGCTTCCCGCAGCCAACGCCTCCGAAGCGGCCGTAATCGGCGGGATCCGGATTCACCCGGCCCGTTCTCTCGCGGAAGCCGCCGCCTTTCTACGAGATCCGGAAGCTTCCCCCCAACCGGACAGCTCGAACGAGCCCTCGGCCCTCAAGCAGCCTCCCGAGCTCGACTTTGCCGATGTCAAAGGCCAGCTGGCCGCCAAGCGGGCCCTAGAGATTGCCGCCGCGGGCGGGCACAACGTCCTGCTCATCGGCCCGCCCGGGAGTGGAAAGTCGATGCTCGCGCAGCGAATTCCGACCATCTTCCCGTCCATGACCTTAGATGAATCGATCGAGGCGACTCGCATACACAGCGTCGCCGGCCTGCTTCCCAGCGGCGTGGGTCTGCTCCGCCAACGGCCCTTCCGGGCGCCTCATCACTCCACATCGGATGCCGGCCTAGTCGGCGGGGGGCCCCGCCTCTTGCCCGGCGAGGTCAGTCTGGCTCACCATGGGGTTCTCTTCCTGGACGAGCTTCCTGAATTCGGCAGAAATGCTCTTGAGGCGCTCCGGCAGCCGCTAGAGGACGGGAGGCTCACCCTGTCTCGCGCTGCGGGCACCGTTACCTTTCCCGCCAGCTTTATGCTCGTGGCGGCCATGAATCCCTCTCCGACCGGAGGTTTCGACGACGCCGCCCGAGGAAAATGCACGCCGGCGGCCATGCGCCGCTATCTCAACCGGATCTCGGGCCCGCTCCTGGACCGTATCGACCTCCATGTAGAGGTGCCTGCGGTCGACCGGCAGCTTCTCCTTCAATCGGAGCCGGCAGAGAGCTCGGCGGCGATTCGGTCCCGGGTCGAGCTGGCTCGGGCGAATCAGACCCAACGATTGTCGTCGGGGCGGCGCAAGATCCATAACAACGCCCGAATGGGCCCTCGGGAGATCGCGCGCTTCTGTATCCTTTCCCCCACGTGTGGAACCTTCCTTGCCACCGCCCTCTCGGAGCTTGGTCTTTCGGCGCGAGCCTTTCACCGCATCCTCAAGGTGGCCCGGACCATCGCCGATCTGGACGACCGAGGGGAGTTGCGGGAAGAAGACCTGGCCGAGGCGATCGGCTTTCGCTCGCTCGATCGGCGAATCTGGGGCGAATGATCCGGCGGGGAGGCCTTGTTATTCTGCCAGCCGGTCCGGTCGTCCGACCGATCCCTCTGCTTTCTTTTTGGAAAAGGGAGGAACCCAGGTTACAGGTTATTCTGCGCATGAGAGAAATCACGCCCCGAAAAGGGGAGCGCTCCCGCACGTTTCGGTTCCTGACCAAACTTGGATTTCTTCTCGCGAGCGTTATCTGGATGTCCGGATTCAGCCGCTCGGTTTTTGCCACGCCGGATCCAGCCAAGCCTTGTCCACCTCTTGAGTTTCTGCAAGGCCGCTTCTGGAAGAACTTCCGTCTCCAGGATTTCGCGCTTCACGGAGTGATCGAGTCGGAACGAGAAAGCTATCCCATCCAGCTTATTCTCCACGACCGTAAAATGATCTACGACTTCGAGAATCCTCCCTTCCAAGTTCGGGTCGAGATCCAGCCGGAGCGAAGCCTGATCGAGCGCCGCAGACAGAAGAAGGAACCCTGGCAACCGGTTTCCGGTCGAGCCCGGCAGAGCCCGATCCTGGACACCGACATCACTTATGAGGATCTCTGCCTCGACTTCATGAGGTGGGACCAGGTGAAACCGCTGGGGACCGACCGCATCAAGACATTGACGGCCTGGGCGTTCGACGCCATTCCCCCTCGCGAAACCAGCGCCTACGCCCGGGTTCGTTACTGGATTGCCGCCGAGTATTACGCTCTTTTGCGCGCCGATGCATACAATGGAGCCGGAGCACTGGTCAAGAGGCTGGAAGTCAACGGAGTCCAACGCATCGGGGATGCCTATGTCATTAAGGAAATGCAGGTTTCCTCCTTCGATCCGAAGAAGGAAGGCTCCTCCCGCACCTTCATCAACATCCGGCGCGGGGAGCCTCCTCCTCCCGAAACAGGCACCGGCTCATCGCGGAACCGGACTCCCTCCCGGCCC
>JAQUAR010000143.1 GCA_028687155.1 Methylacidiphilaceae bacterium
CGACCGCTTTGGCCCCCGCGGATTGGATCGCGGCGATGGTCTCGTCTGCAGCCTGCTTGTCCGATGCGCTGTTGTAGTGGATCGCGACCGCTTTGGCTCCGTGCTCCGCAAGATCTCGCGCAATGAGACCGCCAAGGTTTTTCGCTCCCCCAGCAATCAGGACACTCTTTCCTTCAATCGAATGGCTGCTCATAGAATTTCCAGGTTCGTTCAGCGTAAACCCCTAAGGCATAAAAAGACAAGGGATTTAAGACCGTATGTGTCGTAGCACAATAGAGGCTCTTCGCTGTGGGGGGTGGATGACGGGGGCAGATTTGCCCTTGCCTCGGGACAAGGGCAAGAACACCAAAGGAAACAACCATCCAATACCCCGAGCGGTCAGATCACTTGTTATCAAAGCGGTCAGTTTGAGATGTCTTCAACAGCGGGAGTTTAGGCGAAGTAACGCCAGTTGAGATCCGGGAAGAGGTTGTCCCGCCGTTCGCATTCGTCGAGGAACGCGAAGTCGGGGGCATGATCCTCGATCTGACCGCAGAGGCGGTTGAGCCGGAAGAGGTGGGTTTCGGTGCGGCGCTTGGCGTAGGCCGAGGCGGTGCCGGTCTTCATGAGAAAGGCCCAGTCGCTCGCTTGGGCTAAGAGAAGTTCGCGGGCGGCCTGACGGAGAAGCCGTTGCGGCGGCCGCCGGTGCGAGGAATAGCGCTTGGCTTGGGCTACCATGCGGTGGGCGCCGCTATGGAGGTGGGGGTAGATCCAGTCGTTCTCCCCGCCGAGCCAGACCTCGGAGTGGCCTCGCCATCCCCAGGAGGAGGACGCCGGTCGGGCGAGCTGTTGCGTTGGGTGGCGCTCAAGATATTCGCTGGGGGTGATCGGAGAGAGAGCAGCGGGATCGGAGACCATCCCCCGAAAGAGGAAGTCGAGAAACTGGGGTCCCGCGTACCACCAGTGGCCAAAGAGCTCGGCGTCGTAGGGGGCGAGTACGATCGGGGGAAGGCCGAAGCCCTGTTCCTGAAGGGAGGCGATCTGGTTCCGACGTTTGGACAAGAAATCTTCGGCATGGAGGGCAGCCTTGGCCCGCGCCGCTTCGGGGGAGTAGGGTTCCTTATTCGTCGAGTTCCCCGTGATCCGGTAGTATTTCATCCCGAGAAACTTCCGCTCTCCGGTCGGGAGGATGTAGGGGCGCAGATAGTCGTAGTCGAGCTCAAATCCAATATCCCGGTAGAACTCCCGGTAGTCGAAATCGCCGGGATAGCCCTCCGAGGCGCTCCAGACTTCGCGGCTCGAGTCGACGTCGCGGGCGAAGGCCGCAGGTCCCCATGGGGTGTAGACGGGAGCGAAAAAACCCATCCGGGGCCGGGGATCGGCAAAGAGAAGGCCGTGGCTGTCGACTACAAACCAGCGGATCTCGGCTTCTTGGAGGTAGGCCTCGACTCCCGGATAGTAGGCACATTCGGGGAGCCAAAAGCCTTTGGGGTTGGTTCCGAAGAGGGCTTGATGGGAGTCTCGGGCGATGAGGACCTGGGCGCGGACCGCTTCGGGGGTCTCGGCCAGGAGAGGAAGATAGCCGTGGGTCGCCCCGCAACTGATGAGCTCGAGCTTCCCTGTCTGGGCGATCCGCCGGAAGGCGCCCAGGAGATCGGCCCGATAGCGGTCGACGTAGGCCTCATGGGTCTCTTCCAGTTTGATCCGGTAGAAGCGGGCAAGATCGTGGAGGGGGGGAGAGAAGATCGTCCGGTCCGACTCGCGGCAAGCGAGCTCGAGGAGCCGCTCGAGGTGGGTTGTGTAGCGTCTTTGGAGAAGAGGATCCCCGAGCATGGCACAGAGGGTAGGGGAGAGGGAGAGGGTCAGACGAAAATCGATCCCGTCCCGGAGAAGTCCTTCGAGAACCGAGAGGAGGGGGAGGTAGCACTCGCTCATTGCCTCGAAGAGCCAGTCCTCCTCGAAGAACTCCTCGTGCTCGGGGTGACGAACGAAGGGAAGATGACCGTGGAGAAGAATCGCCAGGTACCCTCGGGGTTCCATGAGGTGATTCGATCCCCAGCCTTTTCCGCGCTCCTCTTTTCGGAGGTTCAACCTGGGCTGCGGCCCAGAGGCTCCGGAGGCAGGGGCGGCTGTGCGGTGGAATCGACCTTTCCTTGATATTGGCTCTGTCGGAGGAAGGAGAGGGTCGCCCCGCGGGTCTCCACCTTGTCGGGGGAAATTGCCTCGATCGGGATGCGGTAGCTCCCATCGGGGAGGAGGAAGTGGTAGCGGAAGGTCCCATCTGGGTGGAGTCGGATCGGCCGGCCGAGCACGCTGACCTGCGCTTGGGGATCGGTTCCCCCGTAAAGAATGAGCTCCGCGTTCACGTGGAGGAAAAAGCCCCGCTCCCGTCCGACTTCGGGAGGAATGCCCCAGGAGGCTCCAAGGGGGCTGAAGGTCCAGGACGCGGGCCAAGCGAAGCTCCCCGGTTGGCTCATCCAGGAGCTCGGCCAAGCTGTCACCGAAGCGGGCCAGGGGAAGGAGCCGGGCCAGGAAAAGAGGCTGAAGCTCGAAGGGCTGCTCCCCAGGCTGCCGGCTGCCTGTCCGGTGCTCCAGGATGCCGTCCAACGGGAGAGCAGATCGGGTGAGGCGGGGGGTAGGTTCTCTTGGCCCCCTCGTTGGACTCGGGCCAAGGTTTCGGTGATCTGCTCGCCCGGAAGGGCGACGGAGCGGAACTCGCGGGTCAGTTGACGGAAGGGAACCTCCGGGGGAAGGGTTACAAGGGTGCGATCGGTGCGTTCGGAGGGCGTAAAGCGAGGGAGCGCCACAGCTTGGGATAAGCCCAGCGAGAGGAAGATCCGCTGGGTTCCTTGGGTCTGGTAGGTGCCTAGGTCGACCGAAAAGGTTTGACCATCCTCAGGGAGGGAAAAGTACCAGTTGCGGCAACCTGGGGGAAGGGCGTGTTCCTCGCGGACGCTCCCGTCGGATCGCCGGAGCCGGAGGAGGACGCAGCCGTCGTCCGCCGCTCGGGCGGCTTGGGCAAGGCGTTCCTCAGCCCAATTCCAGTAAGCAAAGAGGGAATTTGGCCCCCGGGGAGCCAGATAGAGCCGGAGGGCGCCCGAGTCGGGCGCGGGCGTCGAGAAACCCCCGAAAGGCGGATCGACCGACACGGAACTTCCCCGCTCGGCCTCGGGTTCCACCGCCGGTTCTAGGGCGAGGATAGGATCGAGAGGAACCTTGGGAGAAGATCTCTTCGGTCTGCTGCGGGTTAACTTGCCGCCCGTCTTGTGTCGAGACCGAGAGGAGTGACGGGGGGGTGTCTTGCGCGAGGTCATGGCGTACTCATCCTCCTTGCTCCGCAGATCTTGCGGGCCGCCGCGATCCGTTCCCACTTCCCTCCGGGCTTTTCCCGCGGGTTTCCGGATGGAGGAACGAAACGGGCTCCGGATCCGCCGGAGATCCTATCCCTTGTTTTCCAAGCCGAAGTAAAGTTAGCCTAATCCCATCGGCTCGACCAGCAGGAAGTCGAGGAAATCTGCCGCTGGCGCAAGTGGGTTGGTTGGTGGCACCCCTTGACCACCGGTGCAGACGAGGCTAGGCTTCCGGATTACGGTGGTGATTCGGCGGCTGCTTCTTGCGCTTCTTTTTTTGGGACTAGTGCCTGCTCGGCTCTACGCCCCTCTCGTCTGGAGGCCGGGAGAGGGTTGGACCGACGAGAGCACGGGAGCCGGCTTATCGGCTTCGAGTTCGCGCGATCAACTTGCGCTAGGGAAGAAGTTGTTTGACGCCAAGGATTATGACCACGCGATGCAGGCGTATGCCATCCTGGTGCGCCGCTGGCCCTACTCTTTCTTTGCTCCCGAAGCGCAGTTTCGGATTGCCGAGTGCTTGGAAAAGCGGGGCGACTTTTTGAAAGCCGACAAGGCCTACGACAAGATGATCCAGAAGTATCCGGCGAGTTCCTTTTTCGAGCAGGTGCTCGAGCGGAAGCTGGCCATCGGCAACCTCTACTTGGCGGGTGAGCCGCAACGGGTGCTCGGGGTACCGTTCGGACCCTCCATGAAGGTTGCGGTCGGGATCTACGAGTCGATCATCCGTGCCGCTCCCTATGGACGATTGGCTCCGGTCGCGGAGTTTCAATTGGGGCTGGCGCGCACCAACGAAAAGAACTACTCGGCGGCGATTGAGGCCTACAGCCGGATCCTCGACAAGTACCCAAACTCGGAGTTGGCCGACGACGCCCAATACCAGCTGGGTTACACATGGTATGTTTCCGCGCTCTCCACGGCCTACGATCAGAGCTCGGGGGACAAGGCGATGGAAGCTTTCGAAGATTATATCGTCCGCTATCCACTGGGAGACAAGGTGGCAGCCGCACGGGAGCATCTCGTTCTGTTGAAGAAGCGGGCCACTCTAGGCAGTTTCAATATTGCTGCCTTTTACGAGAAGACAAAGAACTACAAGGCTGCCTTCATCTACTACAGCGATGTGATCCGGCAGAACCCCGAATCGGAGCAAGGGAGGATTGCGGAGCATAAGGTCAAGCTACTCCGGCCGATGGTGGAAAAGGATCTCGGCCTGCCTTCCACCGGGACAGCGAATCTTGGCGCTCCAGCGGCAATGCCTTCCGGTCCGGCGGCGGCGGGCGCCGCTGGCGGAGGCCCGGGAGCGGCTGGTCCTTGAGAGCTAGGTCGAAAGCGCGGTGGGGCGGGCGTTCGTGGCTGCTTCTGCTCCTGCTTCTCCCGATTCTGACAGGTTGTTCGGGCGGCTACCGCCTGGGTGCGATCGGCGGCAAGCAGATGCACGGGCTTCGCACGATCTGGATCCCGACGGTGCGCAACAAGACGATCATCCCGCAACTCCAATCGATGGTCACCAACGAGATCATCGATGCCTTCGACAACGACGGAAGCTTACGCACGGTCGGCCCTGGCGAGGCGGATGCTGAGCTCGACGTCACCCTCACCGATTTTGCCCGGATTCCCATTCGTCCGGAGCTCCTCGACCCGCTCACGACCGCCGAATACCGGTTCGTCCTCATCGGGAGTGCAACGCTCATGAACCGGAAGCTCGGGCGGAAGACGATCA
>JAQUAR010000144.1 GCA_028687155.1 Methylacidiphilaceae bacterium
GTTTTGCCGGGGTTCGGAAGCAGGTCGCGGTGGCGTTGGGTGGGAAGGCGAGCTGGCGGACTTCGGAGATTCGACTTATGCCAGTCATGAACGAAGAGAAGGGAAAAAGAGAGGGGAAAGAACGCATAGCGGCCTACCGAGTGACACGGTCTGAGGCGATCGAACTCGGAGAGTTCTCTCGCTTGCAGGAGCTCCTAGCGGTCCTTTTTGCCGCGGGGGTGGACGAGGTAGGCGGGGTGGAATGGATCTCCGATCGGGCAGAGAGCCTTTATCGGGAACTGCTGGGGAAGGCCATGGCGAAGGCTAGGGAAAAGGCAGAATGTCTGGCCAAGGCGGCAGGTGCCCAGCTTGGACCGATCATCAACATCCAGGAAGGGGGTAGACCTGTGCAACCGGTGGCGCGCTTCCAGCGCGCCGCGATGGGAGTCAACCTGGGCTCTCCCGCCCCTGTACCGATCAGCGGCGGTGAGATGAAGATCCACGCGTCGGTTCAGGCGGTCTATCGCTTATGGTGAAATCGTTAGGTAGCGGGAAATGCAGTGGCTGTTCCTTGCCTTTGCTCATGGGCGGCTGTATGGGAAGGGAAGATGCATCCGGACCTCCCCCCATTGATTGATCTGCAAGAACTAGACCAGAAGATTGCGCGGCTTCGTTCGGAGCTTGCTCAGCTGCCCGTCGCCAAAAGACGGGTGGAAGGGGAACTCGAGGGAGCAAAGCAGAAGCTGCACAAGGCCAAGCATGAGCAGCAAGCGTCTGAACTCGTTCGCCGGCAAAAAGAAGGAGAGATCGAAGAGCTGCGGCGCCAGCTCGCCCGATATCAGGCGCAACAGATGCAGGCGCGAAAAAACGAAGAATATCAAGCGTTCTCGCACGAGATCCTGCTGGTGAAGGCCAAGGTGGAGCGCGAAGAGGATGACGTCTTGTTTCTGCTCGAGAAGGCCGACGACTTGAAGGCTAGCGTGAAGCAAGAGGAGCAGAAGGCGGAGCAGGTGGAAAGGGAGACGCAAGAGAAGAGAAAAGAGTTAGCCGACAAGGAATCCCGATTGTCGGCCCTGTTGGCCGAGGCGGAAAAGGCGCGGGAAGAAAAAAAAGGTGGAGTAGAGCCGGGCCTCTTGATCCGTTATCAAAGGCTTGTACATGGTCATCGGGAAAATGCCGCCGTCCCGGTCATTCACGGGAGTTGCGGAGGGTGTCACATGAAATTGACGCGGCAAACCCTCTTGCGCGCGGAAGCGGCAGCAGAAATCGCTTTTTGCGAGAATTGCGGGCGCATCTTGTTTGTTGCCCTGTGAGGCCGCTAGAACGGCGCTTAGCAGTGCGGAAGGCGACAAGAGACCGGGTCAGCCTTTTCCGAGAAGGGATTGCTTTTCCAAGGGGATTGAGTTACATCTACCAACTTAACTTAAGATTGGGCTAAAACAGTGAGTGATACGATTACCACACTTCTTTCCTCGGCTCTCGGGCAAATGGACTCTCCCGAAGTATTGATCAATGCAGTCTCCACCCGAGTTCGCCAGCTGGCGAAAGGGGCCAGACCCTTGGTGGAGGTCCATCCTCAGTGGAGTTTTCTGCAAGTCGCCTTGAAGGAGATTGCCGGCGGGAAGCTGACGGTAGCGCCTGCAGAGGAGGCTCCTGCGGCATTTACCTCTCTTGTTGCGGAAGAACCGACGGTTTAAGCCGCTTGTTTGGCGGCGGCTTCGGCAAGGGAGGAAGGAACGATCCCGAGGGTAGCCCCGTCCCTTAGCCAGAGCTATCCAAGGGAAAAAACCGTTCGAAAGATCGTGAGTGGGAAAGCCGTCGTGGATCTTCTGGTGAACCGCCGGGCTCGACGGGATTACACTGTTCTCGACACCTACGAAGCAGGCTTGGTTCTTCTCGGCTCAGAGGTCAAATCCCTCCGGCAGGGAAAGGGACAACTCGAGGGAGCGTACGCGCAAATCGAGGGTGGCGAGGCTTGGCTCTACCAGGCGAATATCCCGATTTACGCTAACGCTGCCAGCTTCACGACCCGCGATCCGAAAGCGCGAAGGAAATTGTTGCTCCATCGGGCAGAGATTCGGAAACTTTTTGGAGCGGTCTCTCTCAAGGGAAGGGCCCTGGTCCCTCTCAAGCTCTACTGGAAGAACGGGACGGTCAAAGTTCTCCTCGGCTTAGGGGTCGGGAAGGCTGAGCATGATAAGAGGGAAGAACTCCGCTCGATCGAAGCAAAAAGGGACATTCGCACTGCGTTACATCGTCGCCGCTAACCTGCATGCTGAGGTGGCTAGCGCGTGAGGATCCGGGAGCCGAGGGAGACGAGCAGCCCGAGAGCGAATTGGATGATGGATAGGACGAAGAGCGCGACGGAGCAGACAAGAAGACCGAGCCGGATTCGGCGCTCATTCTCACCGTCACCCTGGGGCCATTTGGGATTACCAACCATAGTGCTGCACTTTCTGCTCGCCGAGATCCACTTGCGGGGAGGACGCCGTCTGCCGATCTTGCTTTTCTCCAAGGCGGGGAGCATCGTCTCTTTTTGACATGCGGCTCTTCACTCCGTATAGTCTACGCAGTGGATTAAGGGGGCGCAAACGGTAATCGATTCCCGTGCATCCCCGTTCGTGGCAAGTCGAGGGCTGGAGAGCAGGTTGGCCTCGTAAAAAAACCCGCTCAAAGAAAATAACTGCCGACCATGAGTTGGCCCTTGCTGCTTAAGCGAATCGCTAAACAGCAAGCGTTTGTTTCGCATCGTGCCGGTGCGGGTGAGACAAATGTGTTTTATCGCCGGACGATCTGTTCATGGTTACGAGTTCCATGAACGGATCGTAAGAAAAAGCTCGGCGTGTCGCTCGCATCGCGGGTGGCTTGGCTAGCGGCGGTACGCGGTTCGTCTATCGAGCCACTAAACTTGTAGAAGCGAACGAGGTTCCACGAGAAGACGAGGGTTCGACTCCCTCCGCCTCCACCCTTTCGAAAAGGCAAAGCCGTCTCCCTTGGGTCCTTCTCTATAGCCTGCATGGCTCGCAAGCATTCTCCTGAGGCTTGCGCAACGGCTTTTTTCCTTGTTACAGGGTCTGCGTTAAAAGCGCCGTGCGTTCCGTTAGCAGAGAAGTACGCGTCCCTTGCCCGGCACGAGCCGGCCGATGATTCGGCCGTTGACCGCCCGGGCGATCTGCTCTCCATGATCGGCGGACGCCACCAGAACCAGCCCAATCCCCATGTTGAAAACCCGATAGCTTTCTTCCTGCGAGATCTGTCCGACCTTGATTAGAAAGCGGAAAAGAGGGGGGATGCGCCAACTTTTGATCTCAATTCGAGCGTCCAGGCTCTTCGGCAGAATGCGCGGGAGATTTTCCAGCAAACCTCCTCCGGTAATGTGAGCAATTCCTTGCAACGGGAGGCGAAGCTGACGAAGCCGGCGAAGTTCCGGCAGATAGCACCGATGCACCCGAAGAAGCTCTTCTCCCAGGGAGAGGCGGCAACCAGGAATGCGCGCTGCCAGCGAAAGGTTCTCTTCCTCGAATAGAACTTTTCTCGCCAAGGAATATCCGTTGGTGTGAAGACCGCTGGAGCGCAGACCGATGAGGAGATCACCCTCTTCCATTGCCTCTCTTGGGAGCAGTGCCTGACGGTCTACGACGCCGACAATGGCTCCCACCAGATCGTATTCGTCATCGCGGTACATTCCCGGCATTTGGGCTGTCTCTCCGCCCAAGAGAGCACAACCGATTCTTCGGCATGCGCGGGCCATCCCTCGCAGAATGTCCCGGAAGCTGTCCGGATCGAGGCGAGAGGTTCCTACGTAATCTAAAAAAAAGAGCGGTTCCCCTCCAGTCGTCAGGATGTCGTTGACGCAATGATGAACCAGGTCTTCTCCCACGCCCTGGTGGCGGTTGGCAAGGGCGGCGACCTTGAGCTTTGTGCCCACGCCGTCGATACTCGCAACCAGGACTGGTTCTCGGTAGGCCGAGAAGGTCGGGCGGAAAAGTCCTCCAAAACCACCGATTGCGCCGAGGACCTCCGGCCGCGTGCTCTTTCGGACGATGCCGCCCAGGCCGGCTTTCACCGTGGCAGCCAGATCAAGGTCGACTCCCGCTTGGCTGTACCGATCCATAACCGGAAAACAGGGGAAGGCTCGCTATTTGGCAGCGAGCCGCGCCGACTGGCTCCTCTCCAAAATCTCCTTGTGCAATCCTTGATGAAACGCAACGGGATATCGGCCCGTGAAACAAGCGGAGCAAAAGCCCATGCCAGATTCCGGTGAGCCGCACGCGCGGAGGAGACCGTCGATATCGAGATAACCAAGGGAATCGGCGTTCAAGTACGACTGGATGCGATCCACCGGCAACTGATTGGCCAGGAGGGAGCTAGGATCGGGAAAGTCGATCCCGTAATGGCAGGCAAAGCGGTGAGGAGGGCAGCTGACCCGGATATGAACTTCCGCGGCGCCCGCTTCTCGGAGATTGGCGACTCGGGCGCGAGCGGTGGTGCCCCGAACGATCGAGTCATCGACCACGACGACCCGCTTCCCGCGAACCGATTCTTGTACAACGTTCAATTTGATGCGGACGTTGAAGTCTCGAATGAGTTGTGTAGGCTGGAGAAAGGTGCGGCCGATGTAGTGGTTGCGGACAAACGCGAAGTCGAATGGGATGCCTGCCTCCTCCGCGAAGCCGAGGGCTGCATAATTGCCGGAGTCCGGTACGGGAATGACAAGGTCGGCTTCGACCGGGTAGAGTCTGGCCAGCTCACGCCCCATTTGGATGCGGGCCTGGCTGACATTTATCCCGTGAATCGTGCTGTCCGGCCGGGCAAAGTAGACAAATTCAAAAATGCAAAAGGCTGCGGTATCCAGCGGCTTCGGGGCGCGTAACGTATGTACCCCGTCCGCATCGATGGAGATGACCTCTCCCGGAGCAAGGTCCCGGAGGAATTCCACATGGAGAAGATCGAAGGCGCAGGTTTCGCTGGCAACGACGTAGCCATCATCCAGTCGTCCTAAGGACAGGGGGCGAAATCCTCGCGGATCTCTCGCCGCGAGGATCTTGTC
>JAQUAR010000145.1 GCA_028687155.1 Methylacidiphilaceae bacterium
ATCGGCAACTTCCGGACGGGGGCTGGAACATCTATCCCGGCGGTCCCAGCGAGCTCAATGCGACCATCAAAGCGTATGTCGCGCTCAAGCTTGCGGGCTTTGCCGCGGAAGACCCGGTTATGGAGCGAGCCCGGTCTACGATCTTGCGGCTGGGTGGCATTCCCAAGTCGATGACCTACACGAAGCTGGGGCTGGCCCTCCTTGGGATCTATCCCTGGCAACAGCTTCCCGTGATTCCGCCGGAGATCGTGCTCTTCCCGACCTGGTTTCCCTTTCACCTCTACAAGATGTCGGCATGGACTCGAACGATGCTTGTCCCGCTGGCGATCATCCACCATTTCAAGCCGACCCGGCAGCTTCCTGCGCACCTTCAGCTCCACGAGCTCTTTCCCGCGGGCACAGAGCAGGAAGGGATGTCCTGGATCTGGTCGACAAAGCTTCTTTCCAAGAGAAACTTGTTCCTGCTTTGTGACAAGCTGCTCCAGCTTTGGGACCGTTCTCCTTGGAAGCTGCTGCGCAAACGCGCCTTGAAAAAGGCGGAGGAGTGGATGGTGCAACGGATGGGCGGCGGATCGGATGGACTCGGAGCCATCTTTCCTGCGATGCACTACGCGATCGTGGCGCTCAGGGCTTTGGGCTACCCGGAAGAGAATCCCCTTTTCCAGAAGGCGCTTCGCGACTTCGAGGGTCTCGAGGTGGATGAAGGCGAGGATCGCGACTTTCGAGTCCAGCCTTGCGTTTCGCCCGTCTGGGACACCGCCGTCGCGTGCGTGGCCCTGGGAAAGACCGGATTGACCGCGGATCGGGTCGAGCTTCGAAAGGCCGCCGCCTGGTTGATGGAGCGGGAAATCCAGGTGAGGGGCGACTGGTACGTGAACAACCCTCATCCGGAGTGCAGTGGCTGGGCGTTCGAATATAACAATGTCTACTATCCGGATGTCGACGACAGCCTGATGGTGCTTCTTGCCCTGTTACGCATCGAAACGGACGACGAGGAGAAAAAGCAGGAGCTGATCGAGCGCGCCTTGCGCTGGGTGGTCAGCTTTCAGTGCCGGAACGGGGGGTGGGCTGCTTTCGACAAGGATGTCAATAGTCCCTGGCTCGAAGACGTGCCTTTCGCCGATCACAATGCGATTCTCGATCCTCCCTGCTCGGATATCACGGCCAGGGCGCTCGAGCTGGCTGGGATGAGGGGAATCAAACGGACCGAGTCTTTTGTTCAGCGCGGGATCCGGTTTCTGAAGGAGGCCCAGGAAGCCGACGGTTCGTGGTTCGGACGGTGGGGAGTCAACTATGTCTACGGCACCTGGCAGTCTCTCCGTGGATTGCGGGCGATCGGGGAAGATATGAATCAACAGTGGATCCTCCGGGCTCGCGACTGGCTGGAATCTTGTCAAAACGAGGATGGTGGCTGGGGAGAGACACCGGACTCCTACGAAAACCCACAACTCAAAGGCAGGGGGCCGAGCACGGCCTCGCAGACCGCCTGGGCGGTCATGGGAATCCTCGCGTGTGGGGAAGTCAATCGTCCCAGCTTGCAGCGGGGAGTTGCCTATCTTCTGCGAAAGCAGGATCCGGATGGCTCATGGCCGGAGGAGTTTCTTACCGGGACGGGTTTCCCCGGCGTTTTCTACCTGAAATACGACATGTACCGGAATGCCTGGCCTCTCCTCGCCCTTTCCGAGTATGCCCAAGCGCTCTCCTTGGCCAAGGAGCAGACCGAGGATTGGGTTCGTGCGACCCTTTCCATCGCGGTTCGTTCCCCTTCCAGCGCCGGCCGACTCGGATGATCGGAATCGCATTCGCCGTCAGGCACGAGGCCAAGGAGTTCCTCGCCGCGCTCGAAAAGAAGCGGTGGGAAAAAGCAGCCACGGCTTCGCTCTGCACCGGTCGGCTTAGGCAGCAGGAGGTCGCGGTCGCCATCATCGGCATGGGTCGGGAGAGGGCGGCGAGGGGAACCGAGCATTTTTTGGGGCAGGTTCCCGTGCGTCTCCTCGTCCTTGCGGGATATGCCGGGGCTCTGCGGCCCGAGATCAAGCGGGGACAAATTGCCGTCGCCTCCAACTATTTGGACGCGGGATCGGCTCTCTGGTTTGCCGGAGCGGAAGTGCCGGAAGCGCGCATTGCGACGGCGGATGCCGTCGTCGGCGATCCGGAGAGCCGGCGGAAGCTGGCGGAAGCAACGGGCGCGGATCTAGTCGATATGGAAACGGATGCCGTGGCGAGCATCGCCCGGTCCAGAGGGATCCCTTTCGTGAGCCTTCGCGTGGTCAGCGATGATTTCGAAGACCGGCTCCCGGTGGATGCGATTGCTGCAGCCTGGGAGAGCGAGGGAGGAACCATTCGTCCCATCCCGTTAACGCTTTATCTGGCGACCCACCCCGCGGAGATCAGACCGCTTCTGCGGTTTGCCCGATTCCTTCCCGAGGCCCGGCATCGATTGACACGAAGGCTCCTGGAGCTAGTGTATAGTTTAGAAGGAAGTGGAGGAACGAGTGCAAGCTAGGCTCATCGAGATCACCCCGAAGGCCCACGACGAGATTAAGAGGTTGGCTCCGGGGGCTGCCCATTTACGGATCGCCGTACTGCGGGGCGGTTGCGCCGGCTGGGAATACCAGATCGAGTTTTCGACGGCGCAACCGGGCGACGTCGAGTGGCAGGATGGTGAAATTCGGATCGCCGTCGATCGCGACAGCGTGGCGAGGCTGGAAGGAGCGGTCCTCGATTATCAAGGCGGACTTTCCGGGGCGGGTTTCCGTTTTCGGAACCCCCATGCACAGGGAACGTGCGGCTGCGGGACCTCCTTCAAGGCATAGCCGGTCAGAGAGCCATACGCACCGGGATGTGCTTCTTCTCCTCTCTTCTGCCGTTAAAGGCCCTGCGTGCGCAAATCCCTTTTGCTTCCTTCGGCGGGAAGCCGAGTAGAGGCGGTCATGGAAGCGCGTAGGGCTTACCCGTTCGACCGGATCGAGGCGAAGTGGCAGCGAGCCTGGCAGGATCGTGGCGTCTTCCGTGCGGCCAATCCCGGAGAACCGGGTGCGGAAAAACCGAAGTATTACGTGCTCGACATGTTCCCTTATCCCTCGGGGCGGGGACTGCACGTCGGGCACCTCGAAGGCTATACCGCGAGCGATATCGTGGCTCGTTACAAGCGGATGCGCGGATTCAACGTCCTTCATCCGATGGGCTGGGATGCCTTCGGGCTGCCTGCAGAGCAGCATGCGGTAGCAACGGGCATCCATCCACGAATCACCACGGAACGCAATATTGCCAACTTCCGCGAACAGATCGCGGCAATGGGCTTTTCCTACGACTGGTCTCGGGAAATCAACACGACCGATCCCCGCTACTACCGCTGGACCCAGTGGATCTTCCTCCAGCTCTTCCGACGCGGGCTTGCGTACGTCGCCGAAGCACCGGTCTGGTATTGTCCGGCGCTCCAGACGGTCTTAGCCAATGAGGAGATTCTCCCTTCACCGGAAGGCCCGGTTTCCGAGCGAGGTCACCACCCGGTCGAGCGGCGACCGCTGCGGCAATGGATGCTTCGCATCACCGCCTATGCCGAGCGGCTCCTCGCCGACCTGGATCTCGTCGATTGGCCGGAGTCGATCAAGGAGATGCAGCGGAACTGGATCGGGCGGAGCGAAGGTGCCCTCATCCGCTTCCCGATCGAGGGTAGCGAGAGTTCCATCGAGGCCTTTACCACTCGTCCCGATACGCTCTTCGGCGCGACCTATCTGGTCTTGGCTCCCGAGCATCCACTGGTTGTGCAGATCACTCGCCCGGAATGCCGGGAGGCTGCGGAAGCCTATCAGCGGGAGGTTGCCAAGAAGAGCGACTTGGAGCGGTCGGAGCTCACCCAGGAGAAGACGGGCGTCTTCATCGGAGCCTTTGCGATCAATCCGGCAAGCCGGGAGAGAATTCCCATCTGGATCGCCGATTACGTCCTCTTGTCTTACGGGACGGGAGCGATCATGGCCGTACCGGCGCATGACGAACGTGACTTCGAGTTTGCTTCCCTCTTCGGTCTCCCGGTGCGCTCGGTCGTGCAGCCAAAGGAGTCGGCATCTCGGCCGGCACGCTGCTTTCCCGGAGAGGGAATCGCCTGCTCCTCCCGGTTTCTGGACGGCTTGCCCACTGCGGAAGCTAAGAAGGCGATGACGGCCTGGCTCGAGGAAAAGGGTCTAGGCAAGCGGACCGTCCAGTATCGGCTGCGCGATTGGCTCTTTTCCCGGCAGCGATATTGGGGAGAGCCCTTTCCGATTGTCTGGCGGAACGGGGAAGCGCAGCCGGTTCCCGAGACGCTGCTTCCCGTTCTCCTGCCGGAGCGAAAAGAGTTTTCTCCCGAGGCGGGCGGCTTTGCTCCGCTCTCCCAGGAAAAGGGCTGGGTGGAGCTACCGGACGGAGCCCGCAGAGAGACCAACACCATGCCTCAGTGGGCGGGCTCTTGCTGGTACTACTTGCGGTATCTCGATCCCGGAAACGACCGAGCACTGGTGTCTGGGGAAGCGGAAGGATACTGGATGGGACCCGAAGGAGTCGACCTCTACATCGGCGGAGCGGAGCACGCGGTGCTTCATCTGCTCTATGCCCGCTTCTGGCATAAATTCCTTTACGATATCGGAGTGGCTTCGACGCCCGAGCCGTTTCACCGCCTCGTCAACCAAGGAATCATCCTGGGAGAAGACGGCCGGAAGATGTCCAAGTCTTTCGGGAACATCGTCAACCCGGAGAGCCTGCTGCGGGAATACGGAGCCGATACCGTGCGGCTCTTCGAAATGTTTCTGGGACCATTAGAGCAGATGAAGCCCTGGTCCTCGCAAGGGCTCGAAGGGCCTCGCCGCTTCCTGGCTCGGGTCTGGCGACTGGTGATGGAGGAATACGCCGCGGGCCGCTGGACGCTACGTTCGGACATTTCGACGGAGGAGGCTCCTATTGCGATCCAGCGGCTTCTGCATCGTACGATCCGCAAGGTCACGGAGGATCTGGAGCGCCTCTCCTTCCATACGGCGAT
>JAQUAR010000146.1 GCA_028687155.1 Methylacidiphilaceae bacterium
GGAGCGGCTGGCGCAGCCGCGGCGATCTCCAGGTCGAGGTGACCGTCGCCCATGCTTCTCCCGCCGGGCGCGGCTCCGTCGGGGTGGTTCCCGCCCGGATCTCCCACACCCGCTTTGCCCCGGAGCGGACCCATGCCTTCGTCTGCGGACCCGAGGTGATGATGCGCTTTACGGCCGTTGCTCTTCTGGGTGCGGGAGTCCCCTCCGCGCGGATCTTCCTTTCGCTCGAGCGGAACATGAAATGCGCCTTCGCCGTCTGCGGCCGCTGCCAATTCGGACCAACCTTTATCTGCCGGGACGGACCGGTCTTCTCCTACGACCGGATCGCCCGTCTCCTTTCCCTTCGGGAACTCTGATCATGCCCGCTCGACCCCGCCTTGCCGTCTGGAAATTCGCCTCCTGCGACGGCTGTCAGCTCTCGCTCCTCGACTGCGAGGAGGAGCTGCTGTCGCTGGCGGAAGCAGTCGAGATCGGCTATTTCCTGGAAGCCTCCCGGAAGACGCTCCCGGGACCCTACGACCTATCGCTCGTCGAGGGCTCGATCACCACCCCGGAGGATGCCGAGCGGATCCGGGAGGTGCGCCGCCTCTCCAAGAAGCTCGTCACGATCGGCGCCTGCGCGACCGCGGGGGGGATCCAGGCCTTGCGCAACTTCGCCCGCGTCGAGGAGTTCGTTTCGGCGGTCTACGCCTCGCCCGAATATATCCGAACCCTCGACCGCTCGACCCCGATCGCCGCCCATGTCCCGGTCGACTTCGAGCTCCAGGGCTGCCCGATCAACCGCTTCCAGCTCCTGGAGGTGATCTCGGCCTTCCTGGCCGGCCGAACCCCAGCGATCCCCCGCTACAGCGTCTGCCTCGAATGCAAGCGGGCGGGAACCCCCTGTGTCCTGGTCGCCCGGGGAATCCCTTGCCTGGGTCCGGTGACCCAGGCCGGCTGCGGAGCGATCTGTCCCGGCTACGCCCGAGGCTGCTACGGCTGCTATGGGCCGATGGAGTCCCCGAATCCCCCGAGCCTCGGGCGCCGCTGGCAGGCGCTCGGCGCCTCCGAACGTGATCTCCACCGTGTCTTCCGGACCTTCAACGCGGGGGCGGAGCCCTTTCGCCGGGAAAGCGAGGCCCATGGCGGTTAGGAAGATCTCGCTCGAAGCGCTTGCCCGAGTCGAAGGCGAGGGGAGCTTGGAGCTCTCCCTCCATGAGGGGAAAGTAGAGACCGCCCGGCTCAAGATCTTTGAGCCCCCGCGCTTCTTCGAGGCCTTCCTTCGGGGCCGGGCCTTTTCCGAGGTTCCCGACATCGTGGCCCGGATCTGCGGGATCTGCCCGGTCGCCTACCAGATGAGCGCGGTCCATGCTCTCGAGCAGGGGCTCGGGATCGTCGTGGACGGTCCCCTCCGGCTCCTCCGGCGGCTGCTCTACTGCGGGGAGTGGATCGAGAGCCATGTCCTCCATATCGTGATGCTCCATGCCCCCGATTTTCTCGGGCTCCCCGACGCGATCGCGATCTCCCGGGAGCACCGCGCAGAGGTCGAGCGGGCCTTGGCCCTCAAGCGGGCGGGCAACGAGATCCTCCGCGTCCTGGGCGGCCGGGAGATCCACCCGATCAACGTCCGGGTGGGGGGCTTCTACCGGCTGCCGACGCCCTCCGAGCTCTCCGCGCTTCGGGAAAAGCTGGAGAGGGCCAGGGAGGAGGCGGTCGCACTCCTCCGCTGGGTCGCGACCTTCCCTTGCCCCGAGTGCGAGCGCGACTACGAGTTCGTCTCCCTCCGCCACCCCTCCGAGTATCCGATGAACGAGGGACGGGTGGTCTCGAATCGGGGGCTTTCTCTGGCCGCGGAGGAGTTTGATTCGGCATTCGAGGAGAGCCATCTCCCGCACTCGACCGCGCTCTACTGCCGCTTCCGGGAGCGGGGCAGCTATCTGGTTGGCCCGTTGGCCCGGTACAACCTCAACTTCGACCGCCTCTCCCCTTGGGTCCAATCCCTCGCCCGCGAGGCAGGCCTCGGGCCCGTCTGCCGCAACCCTTTCCAGAGCATCTTGGTCCGGTCGGTCGAAGTGCTCTTCGCCTGCGAGGAAGCTCTCCGGCTCCTCTCCCTTTACGAGCCGCCCGAGGCTCCCTCGGTGGCGCTCCCCGCAATCCCGGGCGAGGGCCACGCCGCGACCGAGGCCCCCCGCGGGCTGCTCTACCACCGCTACCGCTTCGACCGCGAGGGGACGATCGAGGAAGCCAGAATCGTTCCTCCCACCTCCCAGAACCAGGCCTCGATCGAGGAGGATCTCCGGCTCTGGGCCGAGCGCCACCTCTCCGAGCCCGAGGAGAGCCTCCGCGACCGGTGCGAGCAGGCGATCCGCAACTACGATCCCTGCATCTCCTGCTCGACCCACTTCCTCCGGCTTGTGATTCGACGCTCATGACCGCTGGTGCCGATCTCCGCTCCCTCAGACCTCTGCTCCTCGCCGGTCTGGGCAATCCCGACCGGGGCGACGACGGCTTCGGACCCGCGGTCCTCGCCCGCCTGGCGCGGCTCTCCCTTCCCGAATCCGAGCGGATCGTCTGCGCCCGGCCGCTCGACCTGCTCGATCACTGGCCCGGCCGGCGGCTTGCGATCGTCGTCGACGCCGCCTTGGGCGAGGAGCCCGGCAGGCTCCGCCGACTGGAGCCGCTCACCGAAGGGCTTCCCCGGCCCGCTTCCTCTTCCACCCACGGGCTTGGGCTCGCCGAGGCGATCGAGCTCGGCCGCTCCTTGGGCCTGCTTCCGGCGCGGCTGATCGTCTATGCGGCCGAAGGGCTCGACTTCTCTCCGGGAGCCCCGCTTTCTGCGCCGATCGCCGCGGCGGTGGAAGAGGCGGTGGCGCGAATTGCCGAAGAGTGCCGCGGATAGGCGGGAAGGGCGGTTGCGGCCTCGAAGCCCGCGAGCGCAGTTCCTTCGCAGGCGACCTATCCTTGCCAATACGGCACGCCATGCCATGAATACAAGGATGATTCCTCGCTGGAAGACGGACATCGTTCGCGCCCGGCTCGATCAATTTCCCGCCGTGGCTCTGCTCGGTCCCCGGCAGGTCGGGAAGACCACGCTCGGCGAGCAGATCGGCCGAGAGAGGCCGAGCGTCTACCTCGATCTCGAGAATCCGGCCGACCGGGAAAAGTTATCCGATGCCGCTTTCTATCTGGGCAGCCAGGAAGATAAACTCGTGATCCTCGACGAAGTCCATCGGATTCCCGAGCTCTTCCAGACGTTGCGGGGGCTCATCGATCGCGGGCGGCGCCGAGGATCCCGTGCCGGACGGTTCCTCCTGCTCGGATCCGCCTCGATCGACCTATTGAAACAGACGGGCGAAACCCTGGCGGGCCGCATCGCGTATGTGGAGCTGGAGCCGTTCGGCGTGCTGGAAGTCGAGGAGGACCGGGGCGAGAAGCTCTGGGTTCGCGGCGGCTTTCCGGACAGCTACCTCGCCGCTTCCGACGAAGCCAGCGCCGTTTGGAGAGAGAACTTCCTCCGCACGTATCTGGAGCGCGATATCCCGCAGCTGGGACCCCGCATCCCGGCCGAGACGCTCCGCCGGTTCTGGACCATGCTCGCGCACAATCAGGCGGGGGTCCTCCATGCGGCGGAGCTGGCTCGGGGTCTCGGCATCGACGGCAAGACAGTTGCCCGCTATCTTGATCTGCTCGTCGATCTTCTTTTGGTCCGCCGCCTGTCTCCGTACTTCGTGAATGTGGGTAAGCGTCTCGTCAAGTCACCGAAGGTCTACGTGCGCGATAGCGGCATCGTCCATGCCCTCCTCGGACTCGAAAATCGGGAAGCGGTCTTGGGACATCCGGTCGTGGGCTCCAGTTGGGAGGGATTCGTATTGGAAAACCTGCTCCTGGCTGCGCCGGAACGGACAAAGCCGTTCTTCTATCGGACGGCCGCCGGAGCCGAGATCGATCTCGTTCTGGAGCTGCCCGGCGGAGAGCTCTGGGCGGTCGAAATCAAGCGGGGCCTGACTCCGAAGCTCGACCGGGGATTCCACCACGCGCGCGAGGACCTCCGGCCGCACCGTTCGTTTGTCGTCTATTCGGGCGAAGAACGCTACGCGAAGGAGCAGGGAGTCGAGGTCCTCGGCCTTCGGGATCTGGTGCGCATGCTAGCCGCCGGATGGGGTGGATCGCGCAGGGTGGGGCCGGATTCCCCATTCCACCGGATCCTCTTCCCTCCGTGACGCCAAGCGGAGCCGGGAAGCCTCCCGCCGCAGGCGACTGGTTGGGAGACCCCCAATGCATCTTCCTAATGATCTCGACGAAGAGTTCAGTGGATCGACTTGCGGGTTGACGGCCACCGAACGGAATGTAGGCTCAATGTCGTGGAGCAGGAGCCTGCCGCCGCGCTGATCTTTTCGGAATCGATCATTCGCGAGGCCAATACGGGAAAGCTATCGCTGATCCGTTGCTTCGGGATGTTCACCCCACCTTCTTTCCCGTTTCAGGCAGCCCCCTTTTTTGTCACCGCTCACGTAGCACAGCTCCACGGGAAGCCGGAGAAACTCAGTGGTGCGGTTCTCGCTTCCTCCCGGTTCCATCGGCGGCGGCTGCCATCGGGTCGGGATGGCCAGGAGGTCGCTGATGACCGTTGCCGAAAGGACCGTTGCCACAATTGCCCAACCACAAGTGGAAGCTGACGAACAGCCAACGCGCGCCCACGTCCCGATTGCGGAAGTAGTGTTTGCTGTGATCGAAGAGGATGGCCGGTATGTGGCTCGCTGGGACGATCCATCAGGGAGGGGCGGAATTACCACCCAATCGGAGAGCTGGGAAGCCTTGGAAGAAATGCTTTCGGAGGCTGTCCTTTGTCATTTTGACGACGAGAAGGTCCCAACATCGCTTCGTTACGTTTTTCTCAGCCGTTCCTAAAACCATAGACCACTATTCCACTACCAGGGAAGATCGTCCACGACGTCGGCCAAACAGTGCTGCCGACGATTCGCGTGCCGGGGTTTCGCCGGCAAAGTCCGGGTAGCGCCCAATGCT
>JAQUAR010000147.1 GCA_028687155.1 Methylacidiphilaceae bacterium
GCATCCGGAACAACACCTTGGCCTTCTACATCCGCAGCTCGCTCATCGACTTTGCCCAATGGGAGGACATCGACGCGACGGGCGACTACGAGGTCTTCAATCGGACGGAGGTCTTGGCCACCCTCCACCCGGAACAGGCCCTCTTCGAGCAGCATATCGACGCCGGGGTCGAGCTCGGCTTCCAACGCAATCTCGACTACGAGGGGGTCTCCTTCTTCGGCACGCAGAACTCCTATAGCATCGCCAACCCGAACAATCCCGCGCTCGCCAATCCCCGCCTCTGGAACGGCGAGCTGTCGAGCTCCTTCGCCGCCGGGGTCGGGAACCCTCTCGCCTATGGGGGAGGCGACTGGCCGATCCCGTCGGCTCCCGCCGGATGGTATTTCGAGCCGTTGAACGGCTACGCGCTGACGGAGGATTCGCAATTCTGGCAGGTGGCCCCCTTCTACCAGCACAACATCCACTTCACCGATCAGTTGAGCCTCCTGGTCGGCGCCCGGGCGACGGCCCTCTTCATCACGGCGCAGACCCCTCCCGGCACTCCGGCCTTCCTCTCCACGGGCTACGACGCGGCCGTGCTCATGCCGATGATCAACGTGAGCCCGGTCTACAAGCCCTTCCCTTGGATGACGGCCTACTTCGACTACAACTGGGGCTATACGAGTGCGGTGGGCGTGATGGGAGGCTATACCCCCTTCTACGACGGAGCAGAGTTCCGGCTCGTCAATCAGCTCATCGAAGGAGGACTCAAGTTCAGCCTGCTGGCCGATAAGCTCTATATCACCACTGCGGGCTTCAGCCAGGATTTCTACATCGCCAACATGGGGATGGCCCCGACCCCCGCCTACGTCAAGGGGTTCGAACTGGCGCTCACCTACCAGCCGACCAAGAACTTCTGGGCCCGGGTCCAGTATATGCTCGAAAACGGCACGGAGAACTGGTCGGGGATGCCCGTCGGCCCCTTTCAGTTTCAGACCTATTCGACGTCGACGGCACTCGCCCAGGGGCTTCCCCTCAACAACTCGGCCAACTATCCCCCCGGAAAGTACGCCTTTGTCGGCTGGCCCGATCAAACCTTGAGCGCCATGGTCACCTACCAGACCGACGGGGGCCTGGGCGTCACCCTCTCCGCCCTCGTCCTGAGCAACCAGTATCTCGACTATTCGTATAACCTCGAGATCCCCACCGAATACGTCATCAACGCGCGCCTCTACTACACGACGCCCCGCTGGGATTTCTCGCTCAACATCTACAACCTGACCGACAACCGGCATCTCTGGTTTCCCTACGGGCCGGGAGTGACCTTCGGCAGAGAGATGGATACCGAGCAGATCGTCGCCGGCTTGCCTTTTTGGGTGCAGGGCAACGTCGCCTACAAATTCTAAGACCAGATAAAGCGATGAGCCGGTTGACCACCCATCTGCTCGATCTTTTCCACGGGAGGCCGGCGGAGGGCGTGCTCCTGCGACTCTGCCAGGCCGAATCGAAGGAGATCCTCGTCGAGGGCCGCACCGACGCCGCCGGAAGAGCGGTCTGCACTCCTCGCGGCAAGGGGCCCCTTGCCGCCGGCCGGTACGAGCTCGTTTTCGCGATCGGGAGCTACTTCGCCCAAGGGGGTGTCGCTCTTGCCGATCCGCCCTTCCTCGACGAGATCGTGATCCGCTTCGGCATGAGCGGGACGACCGATCCTTACCACATCCCTCTGTTGGTGACCCCATGGAGCTACACGATCTACCGAGGGCGGTGAGCAAAGAGCGGACCCTCCAGGCCGGGCAGCGTAGCTCTCCCTTCGAGGCAAAGGGAATCGAGAGGGTCACCCCGCAAGAAGCCCACGGCCAGCCCGAAAGCCTTTTCCGCCTCTGGATGGCTGCCAACGTCAACATCACCACCTTGGGCACCGGAGCTATCGCCACCACCCTCCTCGGTCTCCCGCTCTGGAAGGCCGCTCTGGCGATCACCGCCGCCAACTTCCTGGGTTCTCTCGCCCTCGGCCTCTTTTCCACCTACGGCGTCCGCTACGGTCTTCCCATGATGGCACTCTGCGAACGGTGGTTCGGCCACTGGGGGAACCGTGTGCTTTCCGGGATCAACTTCTTGAACGGCGTCTCCTGGTTTGCCGTCAACACGGTGGTCTGCGCCTATGCCCTCGAGCATGTCCTCTCGATCCCTCCCGCCCCGGCGATCTTCCTGCTCGCCGCAATCCAGATCCTGCTCGCCGCCGTCGGCCATAAGCTAATCCTCCGGGCAGGAGACGTCTGCTTCCTGGTCCTCGTCTTCCTCTTTTCCGTCGTCTCCGCACTTTCCTTACTGCCGCTTCCGGCTGGCTACGCCCCGGCCCCGAAGACGGGGGCCGAGGGAGCGGTCCCCGGAGCATGGCTCCTCACGGGAAGCCTTGCTCTCTCCTACTTGGGAGGGTGGATGCTCTTCGCCGCCGACTACTCCCGCTACCTCCGCTACGAGAGCGATGCCCCGTCGATCGAACGGCAGGTCTTCTGGCACACCTTCTGGGGCGCCTTTCTCTCGACCACCTGGATCGAAATCCTCGGCGCCTTCCTGGGGGGAGCGATCCGCTCCGAAAACCCGACGGACCTGCTCTTCCCCTTGCTGCCGGGCTCCCTCCACCTTCTGCTCGCGGCGGCGATCGTGCTTGGAACGATCAGTGCCAACGTGATCAACCTCTACTCGGCCGGCCTCTCTTTGCTGGGCTCGGGGCTTCGCCTCCCCCAATATCAAGCGTCGCTCCTGGTCGGGGCCGCCGGCCTTGCCATCGCCCTCCTCGGCCACCGGGACTTTTACCACCGGTACGAAGGTCTCCTCTTCTTGCTGGCCTACCTGATCTTCCCACGCCTTCCGATCCTGGCGATCGCCCACCTCCGGCCGCGAGTCTCTCGGATCGCAACCCTGGACACGGGCTCGATCGGTTTCTTCTGCTGGCTGGGCGGTGTCCTCGCCTCGCTCCCCTGCATCCGCCAGGAACCTTGGTTCCTCGGAGCGCTGGCGGCCGCACATCCGGCATGGGGAGATATCGCCTTTCTCGTCGGAACTGCCGTCTCGGCTCTGCTCTATCTGGTTCTGACGCAGCAAGAGAGGCAGGCGACAGCGGCGACCGGAGCGCTTCCCTGCCCATGACAAGGCCATGGGGGGAGCCAGAGGCTTGTTCGATCAGGTCGGGATCGACCGCCAAGCGGTTGCGCATCATGCTCCCGCTCGGGATTTCTTCGAGTGGCGCGGTTGACCGATAAGGCGCTGGGTACTATCAAGTTAGATTACACAGCCATAGCGGACGTCTGAACCAAATTGATACTACTCATCCCGCGGAGACGGACCCCGGCTAACTCGCCAGCCCCCGGAGACAATCGGCGAGCACCCGCACCCCGGCTTCGATCTCCGCCGGCGAGGAGTACTCCTCCGGGCAGTGGCTCCGGCCGTTCCGGCAGGGGATGAAGATCATCGCGATCGGGCAGAGCCGGGCGAGGAAGAGGGAGTCGTGATAGGCCCGGCTGATCATTCGCCGGGCGCGGAGCCCGAACCGACCGGCGCTTTCCAGGATCTGCACCACCAGCCCCGGATCGCAAACGGCTGGAGGGTCTTCATAGATCGCCTCCCAGGCAAGCTCCAGATGCCGTCTGCGAGCGATCTCCTCGAACGCTTCGTGGATCGCGCTCGCCACCCGCTCGCGGCGAGCCCGATCGATGTCGCGCAGGTCGATGCCGAAGGAGGCGCTGCCCGCCACGGAGTTGAGAGCCCCCGGGCTCACGGCGATCTGCCCCACCGTGGCGACCGTGTCGCAAGATCCCGATTCCTTGGCCGCGCGCTCGACCGCCAGGATTCCCTCGGCCGCCCCCGCCAGAGCATCCCGCCGATCGGGCATGAGCAGCGTGCCCGCATGGCCCGCCGCCCCCTCCCAACGGATCCGGTAGGCGGCCGGGGCCGCGATCGCCTCGACGGCTCCGATCGCCGTTCCCTCCCGCTCGAGCAGCGGACCCTGCTCGATGTGGAGTTCGAGGAAGGCGGCGTAGCGGGGCGGAGCGAGCTCCGCGAGAGGAAGATGACCTAGCCCCGCGCCCTCGCGCAGTTCGGCGAAGCTCGTCCCTGCTTCGTCCCGCAGCGCTTCGAGATCCTCGGGTCGAAGCCTTCCCGCCAGCGCTCGGCTGCCCAGGCAACTGATTCCGAAACGCGTCGGCTCCTCGGCGGAGAAGACGACGATCTCCAGGGAGCGTTTCGGTTGGAATCCCGACTCCCGCAAGGCACGGAAGGCCTCCAGTGCCCCCAGAACGCCGACTGTGCCGTCGAAGCAGCCCGAATGGGGGACGGCGTCGATGTGAGAGCCGGTCGCCACGGCCGGCAGGTCGGGATCCTCGCCGATCCAGCGTGCGAAGAGGTTGCCGACGGCATCCGGACGGACCTCCAGTCCCTCTTCCCGGAACCGGCCCTGAAGCCAGTTCCTGGCCGCTAGATCCGGTGCGGAGAAGAGCACGCGGGTGACCCCCGGGGAAGGAGGGTCGGAGAAGGTGGCGAGATCCGCGAGCTCCGCGGCGATCCGATCGCGATGAATCGGGAGAAGTGGGTGACTCAAGCGATCTTCCCTTTCTCGTGGCTATCCCCCAAGGGGTGGCGACCCACGTCCTTATAATAAAGATAACGGGCGGGGGTCGGACCGAGGGCCGCGAACCACTGCGGGCAGTAGGGGGCCATCCAGATCGCATCCCCCGCCACGACCGGATACCAGTCTTCGTCGAGGCGGTAGATCCCCCTTCCCTCGAGCATCAGCAGCCCATGTTCCATCACGTGTGCCTCCACGAAGGGAAGGGAGGCGCCCGGACGGAACTCGAAAAGGTTCACTGCCATATCGAAGGAGGGATCCTCGGGGAGGAAGGTCTGGAGAAGCGCGTCCGGATCGCCGAGAAAAGGGCGGCCCGCCACCTCCTTGGTTCGCCCGAGGACCAGAGCTGGTT
>JAQUAR010000148.1 GCA_028687155.1 Methylacidiphilaceae bacterium
GCGCCGCGAGATCGGCCATGGCAACTTGGCCGAGCGTTCGCTCGCCCAGGTCATCCCGGCCGACTACCCCTACACCGTCCGCTGCATCTCCGAGATCATGTCCTCCAACGGCTCGACCTCCATGGCGAGCGTCTGCGGGGGAACTCTCTCGCTGATGGATGCCGGTGTGCCCCTGAAGGCTCCGGTAGCAGGGATCTCCGTCGGATTGGTAACCGAGCCGGACGAGGCGGGGGGGTTCCGGCGCTATCTGCTCCTGACCGATATCCTGGGCCTGGAAGACCATTACGGCGATATGGATTTCAAGCTGGCGGGCACCGAGCAGGGGGTGACGGGGTTTCAGCTCGATCTGAAGCTGCCGGGCATTCCAATCCCGATTCTGCAGGAAGCGATCGGCCGCGCAGCCGAGGCAAGACGCCAAATCTTGGCGTTCATGGAACAGGTCTTGCAGGGGCCCCGCACGGAACTCTCGAAGCATGCACCCCGCATCGATACGCTGAAGATTCATCCGGATAAGATCGGGCTGCTGATTGGCCCCGGCGGAAAGAACATCAAGCGGATCTCTGCGGAAAGCGGGGCGGAAATCAGCGTGGAAGACGACGGGACCGTCCGAATCTACTCGCCGGACGGCAACGCGATGGCACTGGCTCGGGAGATGGTGGAGGAGCTGGTGGGCGAGTTGGTCGTCGGAGGTCTTTACCGAGGCCGAGTCAGCGGAATCAAGGATTTCGGCTGCTTCGTCGAGATTCGCGGCAAGGGAGAGGGCCTAGTCCATATTTCGGAGCTCGCGGACACGCGCGTTCAGCGTGTCGAGGAGGTTGTCCGGATGGGGGAAGAAGTCTGGATCAAGTGCATTGGCATCGATGATCGTGGCCGCTATAAATTCAGCCGGAAGGCCGCTTTGCACGACGACCGCCTGGAGCGGGAGCAGGCGACCACACAATAAGGCGTCCAGTCGGCCTTCTATCTTTCTCCAAGGAGAGGAAGACGGGGCGAGGGGCGGGAACAGGGGAAGGAGGAGCGATGGCGCTATCCGTGGGAGCGGCGGCTCCCGACTTTACGCTCAAGCAAAAAACGCCGGAGGGACTGATTGACGTCCGGCTGAGTACCTTTCGGGGTAGGAAGGTTGTTCTTCTTTTCTTCCCCCTCGCGTTTACGAGTGTCTGCACCGAAGAGATGTGCCGCATGACGGGTGGGCTCCACGCCTACGAACAGTTGGAGGCATCGATCTTGGCCGTGAGCGTGGATAGTCCTTTTGCGCAAGAAGCGTGGGCGCAGAGGGAAGGAATCCGCATTCCCCTTCTGTCCGACCTCAACAAGGAGGTATCCCGGGCCTACGGAGTGCTTCTCCCCCAACTTTTGGGTATCGGCGACGTAGCGGCACGGGCGGCTTTCGTGATCGATCGGGCCGGGAAGATCGCCTATAGGGAAGTTACTCCCAATCCGACCGTGCTCCCTCAGTTTCCCGCCATCGAGGAAGCCGTAGGACGCCTCGACTAGCGGTCCGCTAGGGAAGAGAGACGGGGCTTGCAGCAATAAAATGGGTACGGAGGCGTTCCGCGTCGGAATCCTCACCAGCGGAGGGGACTGTCCCGGCCTCAATGCGGTGATTCGCGCGGTGGTTGCCGCTTCCTGCCAGCGTGGCTGGGAGGTCTACGGATTCATCGACGGCTTCGAGGGGCTCCTCTCCCCCGTCCGTTATCGAATCCTGGAAGAGCCTGCAACCGTCGGGATCGCGAGTCTGGGGGGCACCATCCTTGGCACGACCAACCGCGGGCGATTCGCGACCCGGGTGGGGCTCGGCGAGATCCAGCGGATCCCAAAAACGGTGCTCGACGAGGTTTGGGAGACAGTAGAGGGACTGCAGATCGGCGGGCTGATCTGCATCGGCGGGGACGGTTCCCTTACTGCGGCCCAACAGCTCTTCGAGGCGGGCCTACCGATCATTGGCGTTCCCAAGACGATCGATAACGATATCTCGGCGACTTCGATCTCCTTCGGGTTCTACTCCGCTGTCGAGTTCGTCACCCAGGCTCTCGATCGGTTGCGATCGACGGCAATCAGCCATCGTCGGGTGATGGTCGTGGAGGTGATGGGGAGATACGCAGGCTGGATCGCGCTCTTCGGCGGGTTGGCGGGCGGAGCCGACGTGATCCTGGTTCCGGAGATCCCGTTCCATTATGAAAAGATCGCCCACGAAGTGCGCAAGCGCGTGGCGGAAGGAGCGCTGCAGACGATGATCGTCGTCGCCGAAGGAGCCCGGCCGGCTGACGGACAGCTTGTGACGCAAGGCGACGACACGGAGAAGGGACTCCTGGGAGAGATTCGGCTCGGCGGGATCGGCCGGCATGTGGCCAGCATGATCGAGCGGATGACTAGTCGGGAGAGCCGGGAGGTCGTGTTAGGGCATCTTCAGCGCGGCGGTCCTCCCACGGCGCTCGATCGGAATCTCGGGATGCTTTTCGGGGTCGCCGCCGTCCGACTGGTGGAGGAGAAGCGCTTTGGTGAAATGGTGGCCTTTGGCAACGAGCGCGTGGGGTCGGTGGCGATCCAGGAGGCGGTTCGCCAAACAAAGACCGTTCCTCCCGACTGCGAGGAGATCGCCGCTGCTCGTGCGGTGGGCATCGCGTTCGGGGATTGAGTCTTCTCTAACCGTCACTGCGGGGGAACGGTCATCGGAGGGATCGAGCCCCAGGTATTGCTCCAGCCCTTGCCCGGGTAGCCCCAGACCCAATCCCTCCGAGGCGGGCCCGGGGAGTCGCGTTGCCCCCCGCTGCTGGGCCAGAGATGGATCTCCGTCGCCGAGATCCGGGGGTAGGTGTAGGGTCTCTCTCCAATGCGACCCGCTTGGGTGCCCCTCACGCGTCCGACGACCGTGACCTCGCGTCCCTCCCGATAGACGGATGGATCCAAAAAAGTCGAGTTCTGCACGAGGAAGCGCCCACCGACCTAGTCGGTGGAGATGGGTCGATCGGAGTCGTCGAGCCGCTCCTCAAGAACTTCCAGCAGCGTCCCCTCTCTCAGGTTCGTCGTTCGCGTGATGATCCCTCCTAGGATGACCATGCGGCCCTGGTAGGCGGAAGGGTCGCTCCGGATCGCACCGAAGGAGGGCTGGCCCCGCACCTCCTTCTTCACCTCACTCGAAAAGGGGCTTCCGCAGCCGGTGATGAGCAACACAAGGGCAAGCCAGTGGATCGTTTTTCCCTCGCACCCGAAGAGTCGATGCATCCACGCCGCTCCATCCGAGATTCTGCCTACCAGAAGGTCATCGGCGGCATCATGGGCCAACCCATGCCCCAATCCATGCCCGGATGGCCCCAACCCCACTCCACGCGAGGATCCTTCCAATGGTCGTCCTCCACGTGCTCTCGCCATAAGTGGATGTCTGTCGCCGCAATCAGAGGATAGGTATAGGGCCTTTCTCCGATCCGACCCGGCTGGGAACCGACGACCCGGCCAACGATCGTGATATCCCGGCCCCTGCTATAGACCTTGAGATCGAGTAGCGAGGAAGTCCCGACTAAAAAACGGCCGCCGGTCTTATCGGAGGGGACCGGCCGATCGTAGGCGTTCAATTCTTGTTCGAGCACCTCCAGGTAGGTGCCGTGCTTGCGATGCTTGGCGTAGAGGATGGTTCCGCCCAACATCACCGGGCGATGGCGGTAGACCGAAGCCTTGCTTTGAATCGCCGCAAAGGAGGGCTGATTCTGCACCTCCTTTTTCACCTCCTTCGGGAACGGACTACAGGCGGCGAGGAGCAGGGCGAGGGTCAGGTACGCAAGGGAGCTTCCTCGGTCCGACAAGGACGGATGCGTCGAGCGTGATCCTTGAACCATCCCTTGGCTCCACACGCGAGGCTAAGCCGGTTTCGAGATTCGCCTAAGATCGCAAGAACCCTATCTGCTAATCTAGCGCAGTTCGCTCTGTTCGTCTTCTCTTGCACTGCAAAAGCGCCGCTTGCGCGGCGGAGGTGGCGGATCACCACCAAGGGCCGAAGCCCCAACCCATCCCCATTCCCATTCCCGGATAGCCCCATCCCCATCCCATGCCGGGATAGCCCCAGTAGCCGTTGTCCGCGGCGTACTGAGGCCACAAGTGGATGTGGGTAGCGGCGATCACGGGATAGGTGTAGGGCTTTTCGCCGATGACGCCTGCCTGAGGAGCGGCGATCCGGCCGACGACCGTGATGTCACGGCCCTTGCTGTAGACGGAAGGGTCGAGAAAGGTTGACGTTCGGACGAGGAAGCGTCCGCCGATCTTGTCCGAGTCGATTGGTTGATCTGAGCTGTCGAGCTTTTCTTGCAGCACTTCGAGCAGGGTGACGTCCTTGAGAGTCTTCGTCTGGGCGATGGTGCCGCCCAGCATGACGATGCGACCTCGGTAGGAGGAAGGGCTATGCCGAATCGCGGCAAAGGACGGCTGACCCTTCACCTGCTTCTTCACCTCGCTCGAGAAGGGACTGCAGCCGGCCAGGAGCGCCGCAAGGGCTAGGCAAGCGGCGGATCGCCACTGCTTGAGGAAATGCGCAGCCACCGGCAGAAACCTCCTCTCCCCGCTAATACATGCCAAAGCCACCCATGCCGTAGCCCATGCCCATGCCGTAGCCAGGGAAAAAGCCCATCCCGGGGCCCCACATTCCCGAATTCATCATGGCCCAGTCATAGTCTGCTACCCCGCTCATCTCCGGCTGCCAGAGGTGGATCTGGGAGATCGTGACAAGAGGGTAGGAGTAGCTCATCTTCCCGATGGTGCCAGGTTGGACGCCGCTGAGCCGGCCCGCTACGGTCACTTTCCGGCCGCGCTTGTAAATCGTCGGATCCAGAAACTTGGGAGTCACGGCGAGAAAGCGCCCTCCCGATTGGTTGGACGAGCTCGGGCGTTCGTCGCCTCCCAG
>JAQUAR010000149.1:0-3675 GCA_028687155.1 Methylacidiphilaceae bacterium
CCAAACGTTTCGGAAAAGGAGAGAAGCGGGTCGTAGCGCTGGATGGAGTCTCGGTGGAGATCGCGTCCGGCCAGATCACGGGGTTGGTCGGGCCGGATGGAGCCGGGAAGACGACGCTTTTGCGAATCGTCACGGGTCTCCTTCGGCCCGACGAAGGGCAGGTCACCGTCCTTGGGCTCGATGCGACGCGGCAGCAGCAGAAGCTTGCCGCATCGCTCGGCTACATGCCGCAACGCTTCGGCCTCTACGAAGACCTGACAGTCGCCGAGAATCTCGACCTTTATGCCGATCTGCAAGGCATGCCGAAATCAGAGCGAGCGGCGCGTTTTTCGGAGCTGTTGCACATGGCGGGCCTGGCTTCCTTCCACGAGCGGCTCTCCGGCAATCTCTCCGGAGGGATGAAGCAGAAGCTGGGGCTCGTCTGCACGCTCGTGGGCAGCCCTAGACTCTTGCTTCTGGATGAGCCGACGGTAGGAGTCGATCCCCTCTCGCGTCGGGAGCTTTGGGCCATTCTCTTCCGGCTGCGGGACGAGAAGGGCCTGGCGATCTTCGTGAGCACCTCTTATCTGGAAGAAGCCGAACGCTGCCAGCAGGTGGTGCTCTTGTCCAAGGGGAGGCTTTTGAGCGTGGGCGACCCTGCGGAGATCGCCGCCCAGGCTGCGGGAAGAACGTTCCGTGTCGGGTCGAACGAGCTTGGGCCACGGGTTCTCCATTCCCGGCTCGCCCGGATTCCCGGCGTCTTGAGCTCCTCGATCGAGGGGACGGGTGTCCGGGTCCTCGTGGCAGGCGGTTCGCTTGGGGCGCTGTTGGAGGAAGGCGGACTAGGCGGCTGCCGGGCGGAGCCGGTGGCGCCCCGGTTTTCGGATGCTTTCCTGGCCGCCCTCGGCGAGAAGGGGGAGGGCCAGGGGAAGTCAAGGGCACCCGGGGCTGCCTCGGCGGAGCATTCCCGCAGGAGCGGGGAAGACGTGATCGTCGTCCGCGATCTTTCCCGCTTCTTCGGAAAGTTTGAGGCGGTGAAGAAGATCAGCTTTCATGTGCGGGCCGGAGAGGTCTTCAGCCTGCTCGGCCCCAACGGCGCCGGGAAATCGACGACCTTTCGGATGCTCTGCGGGCTTCTTCCTCCCTCCGCCGGCTTAGCCCAAGTCGCAGGGGTCGATCTTCGGACCGGAGCGGCCTCGGCACGGGCCCGCATCGGCTATGTGGCGCAAAAGTTCTCGCTCTACGCCTCGCTCACGGTTCGGCAGAACATGCAATTTTTTGCGAGGGCTTACGGTCTGCGTCCGAAGGAGCAAGCAGAACGCATTGGCTGGGCGGAAGAGGAGTTCGGGCTTGCGCCTTACCGCGATGCGGACGCGGAGTCGCTACCGCTGGGTTTCAAGCAGAGGCTGGCGCTCGCCTGCGCCCTGTTGCACGAGCCGGACGTGCTTTTCCTGGACGAGCCGACATCGGGAATGGACCCATTCGCTCGAGAGGAGCTCTGGCTTAGGATCGGAGAGATGGCCCAACAGGGCGTGACCATCCTGGTGACGACACATCACCTGGAAGAAGCCGAGTTTTGCGATCGGCTGATCATTATCGCCGAAGGGCGCATCCTCGCCGAAGGAAGCCCGGGTGAGATCAAAGCGCCGTTTCGGACGGCGCAAACACCGGAACCTTCGATGGAAGAGGCTTTTGTCCGGCTGATCGAAAGGAGCAGAGGAGAGCGATGAGCTTCGAGCCGATGCGCTTGCGCGCGCTCTGGCGGAAGGAGTGGATCCAGATTCGGCGGGATCCGGCCAGCATCGGAATCGGAGTCGTTCTTCCCGCCCTCTTGCTGTTGATCTTCGGCTACGGCATCTCTCTGGACGCGCTGCGTCTTCCCATCGGAGTCGTCGTCGAAAAGCCCAACCCGCTCACGGCAAGCTTTGTGGCGGGCTTGGAACAGTCGCGCTACTTCGCTCCCCACCCCTATGCCAGTATCGGAGTTGCCGAAGAGGCGATGAGCCGGACGAAGGTGGAGGCGATTCTCTGGCTCTGGGGCGATTTCACCAGACGCGGACTGCGCGAGGGAAATGCGCCGCTTTCTCTGATCGTCAATGGAGTCGATGCGAACACGGCGCGGCTCATGGAGGGATATTTTCAAGGAGTCTGGAGTCAATGGCTGAACTGGGAGGCGAAGACCTCGGGAGAGCCGATTCTCACGCCCGTCGATGTCGAGAGCCGCATCTGGTTCAATCCCGCGCTCGAAAGCCGCCACTATCTGGCTCCCGGCGTGATCGTGATCAACATGACATTGGTCGGGGCTCTGTTGACCGCGCTCGTGATCGCGCGGGAGTGGGAACGGGGGACCATGGAAGCCCTCCTCTCGACTCCCGTTTCGGTCTCCGAGATCCTCTGGAGCAAGATCGGCCCTTACTTTGTTCTCGGCATGGGGGGAATGGCGGTCTCCGTGGGGATGGCGGTCGGTCTTTTTGGCGCGCCGCTCGTCGGCTCTCTCTGGGTGCTTTTCCTGGCCGCGGCTCTCTTCCTGCTTTCTTCGCTGGGGATGGGCCTTGTGATCTCCGCTACGTTTCGAAGCACGTTCTTGGCAAGCATGGTCGCGGTCGTCGCGACCTTTCTGCCCGCCTTCATCCTCTCGGGTTTTATTTTTGACATCGGTTCTATGCCTGGACCGATCCGCCTGTTCACCTATCTCCTTGCCGCCCGGTATTTCGTGGCCCTGCTCCAGACGATCTTTCTCGCCGGGAACGTCTGGAGCGTGATCCTGCCGAATCTGGCGGCGCTCTCCCTGATGGCCGCTCTCTTTCTCGGGATCGCCTGGCGGATGTCCCGGCGCAGCCTGGAATGAACAAGGAGAGACCATGCGGCATCGTATCTTCGGACTGATCCTCAAGGAACTCCTAGCGCTCTTCCGCGATAAGCGGAGCCGGTTTGTCGTGATTGGTCCACCGCTGATCCAGCTGATTATTTTCGGCTACGCGGCCACCTTCGATGTCAACCGCATCCCGTACGCCAGCTACGACGAGGAGAACAGCGGTGTCTCGCGTGACCTGCTCGCCCGCTTCGAGGGTTCCCGAGTCTTTCGCCACTGCAGACGGATTCATTCGGATGATGAGCTTGCGAAGGCGATCGACCGGAAGGAGGTCCTCCTGGTGCTCCATATCGGGCGCAACTTCAGCCGAGATCTCTTCGCCTCTCCTCCTGCGCGGATGCAGGTGATCGTCGACGGGAGAAACTCGAACACGGCCGGCATCCTGCTCGGCTACGTCGGCCAGATCGTCGCCAATTTCAATGCGAGTTGGCTTCCGCTGCATGGAATCAAGCCGCCTCCGGCGGTTCTTCAGCCGCGCGCCTGGTTCAATCCGAATCTGGAGTCCCGCTGGTTTATCGTACCTGGGCTGCTGGCAACCCTGACTCTGGTGGTGTCGATCATGACGGTCGGCCTGTCGGTCGCCAGAGAACGCGAAGCGGGCACCCTCGACCAGCTCCTGGTGACCCCGATGAGCCCATCGGAAATCGTCTTGGGAAAGGTGATCCCTGGGTTCCTGGTAGCCATGGGCGAGGTCACCTTGATCTTTCTGGCCGCGATCTTCTGGTTTCGCATCCCGTTTGTCGGCAACTTGCTGGCGCTCTACGTGGGGCTTGCCTTCTATAGCCTGGCGACGATTGGGGTCGGGCTGATCATCTCCTCGGTCT
>JAQUAR010000149.1:3685-4888 GCA_028687155.1 Methylacidiphilaceae bacterium
GCTTCTGGGCAGCTTTTTCTTCCTGAGCCCCGCCATCGTGCTCTCCGGTTTTTCCACGCCGATCCGGAACATGCCGGAACTGGTCCAGTGGCTGACGCTTCTCAATCCCTTGCGCTTCGCGCTGGTTGTGACGCGGCGGGTCTTCCTCGAGGGGGCGGGTTTTGCGGAGGTTTGGCCGCAATTCATCCCCATGGCGTTGATCGCTGCGGGGAGCTTGCTCGGGGCTTGGTGGGTCTTTCGACGACGGGTGGGATAGAAACCGATCGAACGGCGGAATCAAGAGTAAGATAGAGGGTACTATCAATTTGGTTCACACAGCCACTAGGTGTTGGGGTTCGCATGATTACACACCCGTGAAAATCCAAACCATCCTCACCGATCACGGCAAGGAGTTCACCGATCGGGTCTTCGGCCAAGAACCCAAGGATGCCACCGATCCCATGAGTGCGACGCGCTCGGCCCTGCATTGGGAATCGAGCACCGCCTGACCAAGCCGAAAACGCCTCGCACGAGTGGCATGGTGGAGCGCTTCAACGGAAGACGGGCGGATCCTCCGTACTCACCCCTTCCAAAGCTCCCTCGACCTGAAAACCGCGCTCCACCGCTATGCCTGGCTCTACAACGAACACCTCCCTCGAAAATCGCTCAATCACCAAACCCCACTTCCGGCCCTAAAAATAGGGCAACAATCCCATCCGCAGCTCTTTCAAAAACCCGTACGCAATCATCCGGGACCTGACAGCGACATCTAGGGAGCAGATCCCTCAACTTGATGATTGCGAAGATAGATATTAATAGTCGGGAGCCGGCGCTTCGGTATAGATCTTGGCGAGGAGATCGGAGCAGAGATTCTCGAGCTCGACGCCGAAGGCTTCCACCCGACGAGAATAGATGCTGTGCGCGACGAGGCAGGGGACCGCGATCCCCAGGCCGGCCATTGTCGTGTGAAGCGCTTCCGAGATCCCGTGGGCGATTGCCGCTCCTTGCGTAGCCATCCCATGAGTGCCCACGTTGCCGAAGATCGTGATCAGGCCCGAGAGCGTCCCTAAGAGGCCGAGCAGAGGGCCGATGCCCGTGATGATTTCCAGGATGACGAGGCCCCTTTCGAGTTGGGCGATCTCCGCGCGCGCTTTCACCTGGAGGGCTTCGGTGTTCTCGAACTTCGACCAGGTAATGTTTTGGAGACAGGAGCGCGCCAGCCGG
>JAQUAR010000150.1 GCA_028687155.1 Methylacidiphilaceae bacterium
CACCTTCGTCCTACCCGCGAGGAATCGGACGAAGCATGTATGGTCGTTCTGGTCGGGCGTTCGGAAGAGACTCAAAGCGGCGCATGCAGCGCATGCCCGGTCGGGAGGCAACCGCTTGCCTCCCGCGTCTCTGCTCCCGAAAGCGCGAGCATTGGGCGCTACCCGGGCTTTGCCGGCGAAACCCCGGCACGCGAATCGTCGGCAGCACTGTTTGGCCGACGTCGTGGACGATCTTCCCTGGTAGTGGAATAGTTGTCTATGGTTTTAGGAACGGCTGGCGAACAAGTTGATCGAAGGAATGCAGAAGCGGAAGGAAAGGGGCTGACGACGTGGAGGCAGATGCAGTTTATGCGCAGGCTGGGCTATACCGGGGTGCTCAGGCGGTGTCGTTCGAGGAGGCGCGAGCATGGATCGACCGGCAGGTGGAACGAAGATCATACGCGTAGGCATCATCCTCCCGAGCGCGTGATCGGGCGGGGTAATGTGGTAAGCTCAACAATCGGAAACGGTAGTAACGCATGAAAACAAAATCGATCACCCTGGCCGTCCTCGCCATCTTGCTCTGCTACACTCGCGCCGAGGCTAACTTCTGGACGGATATGCCGGTAGTCAAAGGCGGATGGTCTGGAGCGGATGAAGGAGGTGCCGCATATGACGAGTTCGACGATATGCGGATCTACCGCACGAAGCCGAAGCGCCCCTACCGGGTGATCGGAACGCTCGAAACCAATCAATTCCTGCTCCAATCTTGCGATTCGGTGGCCGTGGATAGGGCAAGAGAAAAGCACGCGGACGCCTTGATTCGGATCGGGAAGGTCACGAAGAACGAGAAGGGCTATCCCACGGGACGCTATCAGGCCATCAAGTGGCTGAAACAACAAAGGTGAAAAAAACAACTCTGCTCGCTCTCGCCTTCGCTCATGCGTAAGCAGGGACGATCGGCTCCTAGGGCCTGGAACAGATATCATCCGCAACAGCCTTGAGCATCCGGTTGATACTCACGTGATCGGAGTCCGGCCACTTCGCCGCCTCCTCCGCCGCAAGCTTATGGATCGCCTGGAGTGCTCCGGCTTCCGCCCTTGCCTGTCGTTCCAGCCGCGTTTTCAAGCCCATGCGCACGACGAGCTTGCTCCTCTTCCTACCATTGAGGGGGTGAGGCTTGTCGTTCATGCGAGTATTCAATCCCAAGAGGGAGGCAAGAGCAAGGAACGTGATAGTGATAAGGCCCTATTGCCTCGAAGTTAGTGAGAAGGGCTTATCCTACTCTCTATTGAGAGGGATTTATCAAGACTAAGGTGTGGGAGTGAAAAATGTTTCATCGGGGCCGGAGGGCGGGGGAGACTCTCCTACAGACGGTGGAGAGCCCCAAATGACTGCTGCGCAGTATTTGGTAGAAAGGGAGGGCCGGAGCTACAGAGACTAAGGAGTCTAAAGCTTACGTAAGCAGTAATGGAGAGCCTCTTCGCTGATCTCGCAGCTTCAGGCGCATGTGCGAAATCGAACAACGGAAGAGGCACCTTCCGCCTTCCGCCCGCTTCTTCTATTGGCAATGTATTGACGGTTTTCATACGCTCCCCCCCCTTTTTGGGGTATCTATCGTTAGACATCCGTTCTTAACGAATCAGCCTCCCTTTGGGCTTCTACCAGGGAGGATTGCGTCTTGTAATCTGGCTGGTCCCGGGCCGATTCGAACGGCCGACCAACGCTTTAGGAAAGCGCTGCTCTGTCCTGCTGAGCTACGGGACCGTCTGCGACTTGCCAAGAAGGTCGGGGTGCCGAGGCTGGCAGACCCGGATCCATCAGGGCGAGCTTAGGCGAAGCGGCGCGCGAGGACAAGGTTTCGGTGCGCGATATCGGCCGATTCGGGCCGAAGACCTTCGAGGGGATGGAGGAAAACTCTTGCGCTCGGGAGGTCGCGGGCAGAATGATCCCTTCGCTTTTTCTGTATGGGCTGGACGAAGGGGAAGTTGCTCACCGCGCTGGCGGGCCTTGCCTCGCTCTCGCTGGCACTCGCGGGGTGCGCGCCAGTACCGAAAGTTCTCCTCGGTGCCGATCCGCCGGGAGATCCTCCCGGCCAGTGGATTCTCGACGGGGCTGGCGGACCGAGCCTGGCGAAGCCGGGCAATCGCGTCACGCTCCTGTCCAGGGGGCCGGAATGGCTGGAGATCCTCTTTGCGGCCATGGAAGGGGCGCGGGACCACATCAACCTGGAATTTTATATCCTGGAGAATGTGCTCGTCCGGGGTCGGAGCCTGGAAGATCTCCTCACCGAGAAGCTCCGCTCGGGTGTCGCGGTGAACGTGATCCTGGATGGCTACGGCTCCCACAGGACCGACCGCGCCGTCCTGGAGCGACTGAGGAAGGAGGGAGCTAGAGTCCTCGTCTTTCATCCGGTGAGAGGGGGGGCGATCCTGCGGATCGATGCGCTCAACGAGCGTGACCACCGGAAGATCCTGGTAATCGATGGCAAGGTCGGATTCGTGGGCGGGATCAATCTCTACCCGGTCTACCAGAATCAGTCGGAGCCCGGCGCCGTCCAGCGGAGGGATTTTCATCACGTGCTCTGGAACGACTTGGTGGCGCGGATCGAGGGCCCCGCGGTGGTCGAGTTGCAGCGGGTCTTCTTTGCGACCTGGTCAAGAGAGAAGGGGCTGGCGGTCGAAGAGAAGGACTACTTCCCGAAGGTCGCGAAGGCGGGGGAGGAGCGGGTGCGGGTAATCGGAAGCGCGCCGGAGGGGAATCGGGCTCTCTACTACATCCAGCTTCTGGAAGCGATCCACGCGGCCCGGCGGCGGATCGATCTCTGCACCGGCTCTTTTGTCCCTACCCATCAGATGGTCGAGGAACTCGTTCAGGCGGCCCGGAGGGGAGTCGCCGTGCGGCTCGTCCTGCCGTCGGCCCTCTACCACCCGGTGATCGAGATCGCCGGGAGCGCGGATTACGGGGCTCTCTTGCGAGCGGGGGTGCGGATTTGGGAGGTGCCCGAGGAGGTGCTCCACAGCAAGCTCGTCACGATCGACGGGGCTTGGACCGCGGTCGGATCGTCGAACCTCGACGCGCGGAGCGTTCTCTTCAATCAGGAAGTCGATGCGATCGTTTAGGGGAGGGAGACGGCTTGCGCGGCCCGGGGGATCGTCGAAGAGAGCATCTTTCGGTCTCGGGAGATCGCGCTTGGACCATGGCGACGCCGGGACGTCTTCGAGCGGGTGAACGAGTTCTTCGCCTCGCTCTGGCGCGTCCTGTTATAGAACCCCCTTTACGATGAACCAGACCCAAGGAAGAGCGGATCTCCGTCTGGCGGGACTCACCCTCTTCCTCCTCGTGCTCGTCGGCTGTGCGCGGACGCCGAAGATCGTTCTCCGGGGGGATCCGCCCGGAGATGCGCTCCGAGAGAACTTGGCCGTCGATGCGGCCTTGTTCCCGCGCGCGGCGGCGGCGGGCAACCGGGTGACGCTCCTGTCCGACGGTATGCGCACCTTCGAGTCGATGTTCGCGGCGATGGAGCAGGCAGACGATCACATCAACCTGGAATACTACATCTTCGAGGATGTCCGCGTGGGAGGGAGGAGTCTCGAGGCCCTTTTGGGGCAAAAGCTCCGCTCGGGCGTCGCCGTGAACATTATCCTCGACGGCTACGGCTCCTACCGGACACATCCCGCTTTCCTGGATCGGTTGCGGAAGGCGGGGGCCCGGATTCTGGTCTTCCGCCCGCTGACTCCGGAGACGATGCTCGAGGTGACCAAGGCGAACGATCGCGATCATCGGAAGATCCTGGTGGTCGATGGCCGAGTGGGTTTCGTCGGGGGAGTGAACCTCGCCCGGGTCTACGAGAATCACTCGGATCCTCGGGCGGCCGCGCGGGGTGACTTTCGCCACGCTTACTGGAGCGATATCGCCGCCCGGATCGAAGGGCCGGCGGTGACCGATCTGCAGCGTCTCTTCTTTGCGACCTGGTCGAGCCAGCATGGGCCGGTGATGGAGCGGAGGAGCTATTTCCCGAAAGAGGCCGAGGCCGGGAGCGAGCGGGTGCGGGTGATCGGAAGCGGACCCGGTCGGGATGAGGCGATCTACTATAGGAGCTTCCTGGAAGCGGTGCATATCGCGCGCCGGAGCATCGATCTCTCCACCGGGTTTTTCGTGCCCACCCGACAAGAGGTTCAGGAGTTGGCCCGGGCGGCCCGGCGCGGGGTCGCCGTCCGGCTCGTCCTGCCCTCCCCCGTCTACGACCGGGAAGTGCGCGCGGCGGGGAGAACCGACTACGGGCGGCTGCTCGAAGCCGGCGTGCGGATTTGGGAGGTGGAGGGGGCGGTGCTCCACGCGAAGTTCGCGACCGTCGATGGAGCGTGGACCGCCATCGGCTCTTCCAACATGGACCGGAGAAGTGTCGTCTATAACGACGAGGTCGATGCCGTCATCTTCGGAGGGAAGACCGCTGGGGCCGCCCGCGCCATCATCGAGCGGAACATCTCCTGGTCTCGGGAAATCACGCTCGGCGCGTGGCGTCATCGGGACTTCCGAGAGCGGGCAAACGAGTTCTTCGCCTCGTTCTGGCGCTTCTTGATGTAGCCTGCGAGAGGGTCCGGCGGGGAGCTTGTCGCGCAGGGGCGCGGAACGACAACGCGAAAAATCGTTGGTTTTCGGTCGCATTGGTCGCAAGCTTTCCCGACAGGAGTCCTGTGTCCGCTTCCCTTTCCCCGGCCGAGAGCCTTTCCGGTCTCATCGAGCGGGTGACCTTTTTCAGCGAAGAGACGGGATTCTGCGTCCTCAAGGTTAAGATTGCGGGCCGGCGGGAGCTGGTGCCCGTGGTCGGCGCGCTTCCGTCGGTCGGGGGCGGAGAGTGGGTCACGGCGCGTGGACG
>JAQUAR010000151.1 GCA_028687155.1 Methylacidiphilaceae bacterium
CAGCTCCCGCCGATGCAGCGAAAAGGCCAGCAGTCGGCGAATCATCGCTTGCTCCCGCAATCCGGAAAACCAAGTCTAGCGTAATTGCTTCTCATTCGGAACTCCGGGTGACTCCCTGGCGGAGTGAGAGCTCCAGGAGCCAAAGATCTTCCGCCCCGTGCGAGACCACGAGCGTGCCTGCGGGCGGGTTGCCCACGAAAGCTACGAGCCCATCAATCGAGAAGGAGACGGTAATCGGCGTTCTCCGATAGAACCGGCCGTCCCAAAGGTAGACGAAGTTTCCTTCCGCGGTTGCCAGGAGAGCGCTCTGGGGGACGGCGAGACGGGAGGTATCATTTCCGAGCGGGGTCGTGAATTCGATCCATGTGCCAACGGGGAAGGCGTTTGCGGGATCGGGGAACTCGATCAGGAGCTCGGCTTGGCCGGTCACCGGAACAAGCTCCCGATCGATTTGGAAGATCTTTCCCTCCTTTTCGGGCGGTCCGGTCACGTCCTGGCCCTTGTGACGGAGCAGAACGGGTTTGCCGACCTTGAGCTTTTCCGCCGTTCGTGGATCGATGAAGACGGTGGCGTAAGCATGGCCGGAGCGGATCGAGCCGATCGACTGAGCCCTTTCGGACGCTCCGTGGTAGACTTGCGCACTACCGCTGAGCTGGGGAGCCAGATCGTGGACAATCACCGGCGTCGTCTCGAGATGCAAGGCCTTGCGGGTGATCTCACCGAGAAGGAGCCCCTTGTCCGGAACGAGTTGCGGAGGCTCTTCGGCCTCCTTCTTCGAACGGGAATCTTCCGAAGCAACCGTGGGCTCTTGCGGAGCCGGAAGGTCGGGCCGGTTCATCGATTCCGCAGCCCATCCGGGAGAGAGCAAAAAGGCAAGCAGTCCGCAGAGTACGCAGCCGAGCCGTTGCCAGAAGGTCAGGGGCTCGTCCATCATGACTTCTGGGAAATCAACGAGGGGCGAGGGTCGTTCCCGCCGTCAGGTTTTCCAGGTTGAGGAGCGCCGTTTTCAGGTCCAAGGCCGCCGTGTAGAGGGCCTGGGCGGAGGAGAGGTATTGGCGCTGCATTTAGAGGAAGGTTTGGACCGGGATCGCCCCCAGCCGATACTGCCGGTCGGCGAGCTCGGCGGCGCGCCGAAGCCGGGCAATGACATCGTGCGACTGCTCCGCGAGCTGCTTGCGCGCCGTCTGGTAGGTGGCGAAGGAGGCGGCGACCGCACTCTGGACGCTCCAGAGGGCCGAGCCGTGGAGCGCTTCGGCTTGTCGGCGTTGTGCGGCGGCGGTCAGGATGTTTCCGCGATTGTCGTTCCAGAAGGGGAGACCGCTCGTGAAGACGATGCCCGGTCCTTGGTCGAAGTTGGTTCCCTTCTCGCCGATCCAGAACGGGCCGACCGAAAAGTCGGGAAGAGCGGCAAGCTTGGCCGCGTCGAGCGACTTGGCGGCCCGGTCGATCTCGGTCTCCCGCATGAGAAGCGCGTAGTTCCGGCTTCTGGCTTGCTCCTGGAGCACGGGCAGGGCGAGAGAGGGCGCTTCGGCCGGCGGGAAAATGGTATCGGGAACGGGTGTTGTAGAGGGCCGGGCGCGCAGCGCGTTGATCTGGGATTGGATCGCGGCCCGATTCTGCTCGAGCTCCCGAGCCAACCTCTGCAGATCGACGAGGCTCCCTTCTAAGATCCGCAAATCGAGATAGCCTTGGACGCCGGCGGTCGGGCGCCTACGGAGGAGGTCGACCAGGCCCTTTGCGCGCTCGGAGACCTCGTGGGCGATTCGCGCGTTGGCGGTGGCGACGCCGAGCCGGTAAGCCAGCGTCCGGACCTGCATGGCCAAGCTCAATCGAAACTGCTGGAGCCCGAGTTCGGCGACGCGGACGTCCTTTTCCGCGATCGCCTTCGCCAGGGACATCTTGCCGGGGAAGAAGACCGGCTGGTAGATCGCGTATTCCTGCATCCAGCCGTGGGCCGTCCCCCCCCTGGTCGGGGTGCTGTACCAGGGACCGGCGAATCCTTCGATCTGCGGGTAGGGGAGGATCCGTGCTTGGACCACCTGCCCCTTGGCGGCGCCAATGGCTCCTTCGTAATAGGCGATTTCGGGATTGCGAGCCATGGCTTCGGCGACGAGCGCGTCGAGAGCGCTCTGCGGATCGGCGGCAAGAGCGAATCCACCGGTGGCGGCGACGAGCAGCAAGGAAAGGACCAATGGCACTCCCTTCATTCGGGGAAACCCTTGGTCGTGAACTCTCCTCCCGTCAAGAAGAAGAGGTCGAGCCAGGCGGTCGCCGCGTCCATCCGGGCGTTGAGGGTGGTGCGGAAGGCGGAAAGATATTGTTGCTGGGCGGCGAGGAAGCGGTGTACGTCGATGGCACCAATCCGGTATTGCCGCTCGGCGAGCGCGGCGGCCTCTTTCAGGGAGGTGATCAGGCTCGGTGGCTGAAGAGCCAGCTGATTCCTCGTCGCCTCGTAGGCGGAGAGGCGGGCGAAGACCAGGCTCTCCAGATTTCGCTGAACGACCGGGAAGAGAGCCATCGCCTGTTCTTCCTGGGCTTTGGCGGTCGCCAGGTTGCCACGCTGGTTGGCCCAGGCTACCCCCTCGATGCCGGGAACCTCTGCTTTTCCAACCGGGAGGCCCACCAAGATCTCGACACCGGGGCCTGCGTCATAATTGACTCCCTGGTAGGCCATCCAGAATGGTCCCAGGGCAAAGTCGGGGTAGCCCGCGATCTGCGTCGCCTTTCGCTGTTGGCGAGCCCGATCGATCAGGACCCGATGGATTTGCAGGAGGATGTTGTGGCGTTGCGCTTGCGCGAGGAGGCGATCCAGGGCGACCGGAGGAAAGGCCTCCCAAGGGAGCAGCTGCTCCGGCACGGGCATGTCCGCCGGCCGCCCCAAGTAGGCATTCAGTTGCGCGATCAGCGTCCATCGGCTCTCCTCCAGCCACCGGAGCTCCTGCTGAAGTCCGATGAGGCTCCCCGCCAAGATTCGTGCGTCCAGGTACCCGAGAATGCCCGCCTTGGGGCGTTTCTCCAAGAAGTCGACCACCGAAGCGGTCCGTTCCTCGATCTCCCGCGCTGCCGCGGCGCCGGCGACGGTGACGGCGACCTGTTGGGCCAGGGATCTCACCGCAACCTCGAGTGAAAGGCCAAACTCCTGAAGGAGAAGCTGTGCGAGGATGACATCCCGGCGAGCGACGGCTTTTCGGAGAGAGACCTTTCCCGGAAAGTAGAAGGGCTGGAGCAGCTCGAACTCCTGCTGGTATCCCAAGACCGTCTGGCCGGCTCCTCCGCCGCTCAGATAAGGCCCGACGAAGGCAACGACCTGGGGCTTGGGAACCATTTTGACCTGGACGAACTGCCCCTCCGCGGCCTGGATCGCCGTTTCATAGGAGCGATAATCGGGATTCTCGGATCGAGCCTCGGCCACGAGAGCACGCAAGAGGTCCTCCCGCGGCGATGTCGCTTCAGAGCGGGAAGCCGACGCGAGAAGAAAAAGGACGGCGACTGCGAAAGGCCCAGCGATTCCCTCAAGCAAGGCTCTCGTCCGTTTGCTGCCAAGATGCATCAGGAATCTTCTATAAGGAGGAAGAGAAGAGGGCGAAAAGCTCTTTTACGCATACCGCAGGTTGCAGGCAGGGCCCGTTCCGGCCACTGCTTGACGTTCGTTCCTTGCGGCGACTATAAAAAATAAGTGAGCTTCCGTCTGATCTTGCTACGGCATGGAGAGAGCATCTGGAACCAGGAGAATCTCTTTACCGGCTGGACGGATGTCGACCTCTCCGAAAGGGGGAAGGAGGAGGCGCTGCGAGCCGGCGAACGGCTCAAGGAAGCCGGCTTTCGTTTCGACGAGGCATATACCTCCGTTCTGAAGCGTTCGATCCGCACGCTATGGAGCGTGCTCGACCGGCTCGATCAGATGTGGCTTCCCACGGTCTGCGCTTGGCAGCTCAACGAGCGCCATTATGGCGCCCTTCAAGGTCTCGACAAGAGCCAGACGGCACACAAGTATGGAGAGGATCAGGTGCTGCTCTGGAGACGCGCCTACGATGTCCGCCCGCCTCTGCTTTCTCCGAACGATCCGCGGCATCCCCGCCACGATCCCCGCTACGCCTCGGTCGCCCCGAAGGATCTGCCCGCGGCGGAGAGCCTCAAGGATACTCTGGCGCGCGTGGTCCCCTACTGGGAAGGCGAGCTCGCTCCGCGGATCCTGGCGGGCAAGCGGCTCATCGTCGTGGCTCACGGAAACAGCCTGCGCGCGCTCGTGAAGTATTTGGAGGGGCTCTCGGACGAGGAGATCGTCCGGCTCAACATTCCGACCGGCATGCCTCTGATCTATGAGCTCGACTCGGATTTGCGAGCGGTCAGCCACCGCTATCTGGCTTCGGACGATGAGGTCGCGCGGGCCTCGGCGGGTGTAGCCGCCCAAGGCCGGGCGCGTTGAGCGTACCCATCCCGGTGGGAAGGCGAGGGAGAAGCGTGTGGGCTCGGTGGAAGCCGCGGAGATGAACCCGATCCAGCTGGAGATCTTTCGGGCACTCTTTACCTCCGTGGCGGAGGAGATGGGACATACCCTGCGCCGAACCGCCTTTTCCCCCAATATCCGGGAGCGGTGCGACTACTCCTGCGCGGTCTACGAGGCGGACGGCCGGCTCGCGGCCCAAGGAGATCACATGCCCGTCCATCTCGGCTCGATGCCGGTCGCCGTCCGGAGGGCCATTCAAGCGGTGCCCATGGGTCCGGGCGACGCGGTGGTCCTCAACGACCCCTATGAGGGTGGAACCCATCTGCCCGACTTGACGTTGGTGACTCCCGTCTA
>JAQUAR010000152.1 GCA_028687155.1 Methylacidiphilaceae bacterium
GGGCGTCCTATCGGGAAGAACGCCTGCGCCGCGAGGGAGTGAGGGGTCACATTGAGATTGCTGAACGCAAGCTCGCGGAAGAAGAGAGGCTGCTTTCCCGGAAGCTCTCTGGAAAGGAGAATCGCCTCAGCCCACGGCGAGAAGCTCCCTCCCCTGAGATCATCGACTCGGTAGAACCCCTTCCACCGCGTGATCCTTCTCCCCCTGTTCTCGAGCCGATCCGCAAGCCTACGGCCGAGCCGATTGCCTGCGCGGCAGCCCCAGGCAGGTCGACGGACTATTGTCCTCCTCCCCTCCGCCTGCTCCGCGTTGCTCCCCCTCCCCGTAAAGGAGGGCCGGGCGACGTCGACCTCCGGACAACAGGGGATCTCCTGGTAAAAACCCTGGCCAGCTTCGGCATCGAAACCACCCTGGGAACGATCACCAAGGGACCTACGGTGATCCGGTTCGAACTCTATCCGGCAGAAGGGGTCCGCGTCGACCGGATCCTGAGCCTCCAAAGGGATATTGCCCGGGCGACGCGGGCGGAAAAAATTAATATCCTCGCTCCCATCCCGGGCAAGGACAGCGTGGGCATCGAGATCCCGAATCCGAACAAGTCCGCCGTGGTTCTCCGTGACATCCTCGGACTTCCTGAGTTTCAGCAGACCCGGGCCCGCCTGCCCATCGCCCTCGGGAAAGATGTCTATGGCCAACCGCTGATTGCCGATCTCGCGGAGATGCCCCATCTGCTGATCGCGGGAGCGACGGGCTCGGGAAAATCCGTCTGCGTGAACTCCCTCTTGCTCTCTCTGCTCTATCGCTTCGGTCCGGATGAGCTTCGCCTTATCCTGGTCGATCCCAAGCAGGTCGAGCTGCAGATCTACAACGGAATTCCCCATTTGATCGTGCCCGTCGTCGTCGATCCCAAGAAGGTGATTACCGCTCTCAAGTGGGTGACGACCGAGATGGAGAAGCGGTACAAGCTTTTGGCCTCGGCAGGCGTGCGCAACATTGCCGCCTACAACGCACAGATTCTCAAGAAGCTTTCCGGGCGAGCTAGCGCGTCCCCCCCTTCCGAGGAAGAGCCTGGCGAGAACAGTACTGAGGAAGCCTCCCCCAAGCCGCTCCCGGCGATTGCCGTAGTCGTGGACGAGCTGGCCGACTTGATGCAGGCCGCTTCCGCGGACGTTGAAGTCGCAATCGCGCGTCTTTCCGCCAAAGCGCGCGCAGCCGGGATCCATCTGATTGTCGCGACCCAGACCCCACGGAGAGAAGTGGTCACCGGAGTCATCAAGGCCAATATCCCCAGCCGGATCGCTTTTCAGGTCAGCAGTTCGCTTGACTCCCGGGTAATTCTGGACGAAAATGGTGCTGAAAACCTTCTGGGAAAGGGCGATTTTCTTTACTTGCCTCCAGGTGTAGGGCAAACGGTTCGAGGTCAGGGAGCGTACATTACGGAAGAGGAGGTTGCCGAGGTCGTGGATTACGTTCGCGCCCAAGGAGAGCCGGTAATGGAGAACGAACTCCACGATCAGCTTTCTGGGGAATCCCCGACCAACGACCTCTCGGATTCGGATCGCGAACTGGTTCAAAAGTGCTTGGAAATTCTCTGGCAAGAGAGACGCGCCAGCACTTCGCTCCTGCAGCGGCGCCTGCGGCTCGGGTACAATCGAGCGGCGTGGGTGATGGATCTACTCCAAGATCGAGGCTTAGTCGGCCCCGAAAATGGCGCCAAGCCCCGGGAAATTCTCGCTGATCTTGACGGTCCGGTCCCAACTGCATAAAGGCATGTTCTGCCATGGCAATCGACAACATTAAGAGACTGCCCCCCGGGAAGAGCATCGGCCATCAGCTGCACGATGCGCGCGAAGCATTGGGTTGGACCATTCATACGGCGTCCAAGGCCACCAAGATCTTGCCGGAGCAGATTGCCGCCCTGGAACAGGACGACTATGCTAGCTTCGCCGCGCCGGCCTACGTTCGTAACTTCCTCCGTACCTATTCTCGAGTTCTCCACCTGGACGAAAAGCTACTGCTCGATCAGTTGGATCAGGCGTTTTGGCCGATGCGTCGAGGGCCGTACCCGACTGCGCAGAAGCCGCTTCTCCTGAAGGGACGAGTCCAGGCCGCCCCGCGGCGTTGGTTCACTCCGCAACTCTTCGCATTCCTCGTCGCTGCCGGTCTCTTCGCCCTCATGTGCGCGGTGGGCGCCTACCGCGTCTACCAGGTGGCCTCCTATCGCCGTCCCCTGCCGTCCGAGCCAAAGGAGATCACCGGCCTGGAGCTCTCCCCCGAAGGTCGGGCCGCCCGGAAGCCGCTCGAGCCGGCAATCCGCAAGAGGGTACCGCTACCTCCGCCGCCGCAATTCGTGGAGGTTCGCCGGGCCCTTCCTGTGAACTCCTCGTCCTCGGAGCCGTCGCTGGCCACCAGCGCCCCGCCCGTACGGATCGCCCGGGCGATTCCCGTCCATCCCATCGAAGGGCAGGGTGCTCCACAGAATGAATCGCCCTCGCCCTCGGCTCCGCCCGCTTCGGCGGAAGAATCGACCGAGGAAGCGGATGTGACCGAGCAGCAAGGAGAGCAAGGGGAAACCTCAGGCGACACCGCTTCCCCTTCGGCCGACTTCGCTTCGCCGACAAAGGCCTACCATCTGGTTCTTCAGGCTAAGAAGGAGTCGTGGATTCACGTCAACGTGATCGAAGGCGGCCAGAGCCGTCAGGTGTTTGCGGGCCTCTTGCACGCCGGGGAGCGCAAGGAGTTTGTCGGTCCCAAATTCCAGATCAAGATGGCCAATAGTTCCGTCGTCGATATCGTCCTCGACGGACAGACGGTCTCGATGGCCTCCGCCGCTTCGCCCTCGCAAGAACTTACCCTTCCGAACCCATGACCCCCTTATCTCTCGAGGGGAAGACCGTCGGGATGATCCCGCTCGGGTGTGCAAAAAACCTGATCGATGCCGAGATCATGCTCGGTCGGCTGGCGGAGGCGGGCGCCGTCGTCTCTTTCGAGCCTGCGTCGTCGGATGTTCTCATCATTAACACCTGCGGATTCATTGATCCGGCAAAAGAAGAGGCGATCCGTACAGTCCTCTCCGCTCATCAGGAGCGCGAACGCTCGGGCAGAAGTCCATCGCAGAAGATCGTGGTGACCGGGTGCCTTGCCCAACGGTATCGCGAAGACCTGCCCTCTCTTCTCCCGGAGGTGGATCTCTTTCTTGGCCTGGATGAAGTCGACAAGATCGCCGAGCATGTCGCTCGCCTGCTTCCCATCCGCAACGAGGACTTCCGCCAGGATGCGATCTCCTCCGACTCCCGCTTTCTTCCCGATTTCTCCTCTCCACGCTTCCCGCTGACCCCCAGCCACTTGGCCTACGTCAAGATTGCCGAAGGATGCAATCATCCGTGTACCTTCTGCATCATCCCTCGGATCCGCGGCCGATTCCGGAGCCGATCGACCGCTTCCCTCGTCCATGAGGTGGAAGAGACAATTGCCCGCGGCGTCCGGGAGGTCATTCTCATCTCCCAGGATTCCACCTATTTCGGCAGGGATCGCATGAGAAACGACACGGCGCCGGATGGTTCCACGCGAGGAGAAACGCTCGCCGATCTCCTTTGCGCTCTCGACCAGATCCCGGGAGACTTCTGGATCCGGGTCCTTTATACCCACCCTGCGCACTGGAACAATCAACTCATCCAGGCTTTTGCCTCAGCTCGGAAGGTGGTGCGCTACGTCGACGTTCCCTTTCAGCATGTCGCCGACCCGGTTCTTCAACGGATGCAGCGCGGTACCTCGGAAGCGCAATTGCGCGAACTGCTCGCCTCTCTGCGCCGGGAGATTCCGGGGGTAGCCATCCGAACGACTTTCCTGGTCGGCTTTCCCGGGGAGAGCGAAGACGACTTTCAGAGGCTGCTTGACTTCGTCGGCGAGGCGCGGTTCGAGCGGCTCGGCGTCTTTTCCTATTCCCAGGAAGAGGGAACCCGCTCCGCCCGGCTCGAAGGACAGATTCCCGCAACGGAGAAGAAACAACGTTGGGAAACGCTCATGGCACGGCAAAAGGAGATCGTCCGAAGCCGGGCTGCCGACGAGATCGGGAGAAAGATCCGGGTGCTGGTCGATTCTCCCGGCCTTGCTCGTTCCGCCGCCGATGCGCCGGATGTCGACGGAAGGGTCTTTGTCTCCCCGAAGCTGGCACCGGGAACATTCGCCGATGTGCTGATTCAAGGCGCCTCGGATTACGATCTGATCGCCAGGGAGAACGGTTGTGTCCATTGCTCGTGAAGCCTCTCCGGCCCCCGCCCTCCGAGCCGCTTCCCAAGGAGCGCAGGAGAGCGGCCGCCCTTTGCCGCCATCTTGCCACTGCCTATCCAGATAGCCGGCCGGCCCTCCATTACGGGAACCCTTTGGAGCTGCTGATCGCTACGATTCTTTCCGCCCGCTGCACCGACCGGCAGGTGAATCTGGTGACGGCCGGGCTTTTCTCCCGGTACCCGAACGCCGCCAGCTATGCCTCTGCCCCCATCAAAGATCTCGAGCATGCCCTGCGGCGCCTCGGATTTTTTCGAACCAAGGCGCGTCATATCCGGATGGCCGCAAAGATCCTGCAGGAGCGCTGGGATGGGCAGGTGCCGCAGAGGATGGAAGAATTGATCGAGCTGCCCGGAGTGGGACGCAAGACGGCCAATGTGGTGTTAGCAAATGGATTCGGCCTGCCCGTCGGCATTGTGGTCGACACCCATGTCGCGCGTGTCTCCTACCGGCTCGGCCTCACCGATCAGAAGCTTCCGGAGCGGATCGAGGCGGACCTGATGCAGCGGATT
>JAQUAR010000153.1 GCA_028687155.1 Methylacidiphilaceae bacterium
ATTCCCTTGGAGCCGGAACCAGAGATTGGCGGCGGCGCTAGGCAGTAGTATCGTCAATACATGAAGAGGCAGAAACTCTACGACCGCGACTTTTACGCTTGGACCGTGGAGACGGCTCGGCTCCTGCGCGAGCGCCGCTTCGCCGAGTTGGACACCGACGATCTGATTGAGGAGGTGGAAACTTTGGGAAGAAGTGAACGCAGCCAATTGAAGAGCCGGCTCGTGACCTTGATGCAACACCTCCTCTGTATCGCCTACCTGACCAAGGATCCAGAGAGAGAAGGCTGGGGCTGGAAGGCTACGGTCGTTGAGCAGCGTATGCGGCTGGTGGATCTTTTGGAGGATAGTCCAAGCCTCGAACACCAACTGGAGGACACCGTTGCGGAAGCATACTCCTGGGCCTCCGAGTTGCTCATCGTAAAGTCCCAAGAGATGGCGCGGCCGATAGCGAAAGAGGATCTGCCGCAAGCATGTCCCTGGACTGTCAGGGAACTGTTGACGAAAGACCTTTACCTTTCGCGCAGCGACATCGAGCGACGGATGGAGCCTCCCCGCTTCCGGATGTGAGTCGATTTGCCGACCGCGACTTTCCGAGCAATGCCTCTCTTCGGGACAGTGGACGATGGATCCCAGGCGATGAGCAGCCCGTCGCACTTAGACTTAGTGCGAGAGCTTGCCACGATGCACCGGCAGTCCGATGCGGCATGGGGGAAGCGATTGTCTCGAAACCGGTAAAGGCCAGGATCATGCGACGGTCGTTCTTCCGGCGGAGAGCGACCATAGGGAACCAATCGCCAGGGAACCGGGCTTGCGGGCTCCCCCAGGCTTCCAAAGTCGCTTGAAGTTGTACGCCAAGCAGACCAACGACCATTCGCCCTGTACTTTGGTTTGCCCGCGGAGCCGAAACGCTCGGAAGCCCATCACCGATTGGATGATGCTGAAGACCGGTTCGACCGTCTGCTTGCGTCGAGCGTAGAGACGGCCGCCTTCCGGGCTGGCGAGCTTCTCGATCCTCTTGCGTCTCCACGGGGCGGTATACGCCACGGGCTTCTCTCGGGCGACGATCGGTGGGCTGGAACTCGTATCGCCGACGGCATTCCAGAGCTTCGGCCCTCATCGGACAGTAGACTTCGATTCCCTCTGCCTGCAGAGCCTCGACCTGTTCGCCATTGGCATAACCCGTGTCCACCAGCACCGCACAGACCCGACCGGCTTCCGTAGGAATGGCCCGCACGTCGGCTTCCCACTCGCCGGTATCGTTGGCGCAGACGCTCACCCGAGCCGAAAGCACCAAGGCACTCCCTTCCGCATCCACGGCCGCCTGCGCGTTGTAGCTCTGCTCAAAGGCTTCGTTCCGGCTCTTGCGCATCAGCCGGCTCTCGGGATCGGTCAGGTTGCCTTGCTCCTCCGCCCCAGGCTTCTCCTCCGGAGGCTGGATGTGCCGGCCTTTGGCACTCCCCTTGCGGGCTTCCCGTTCTTCTACCTTCCGCTCGCTCCTTGGCCCGCTCCTCTAGCCAGCGTTGCGCTTCCTCCAGTTTTGCCTTGAGTCGCTGCCGCCGACCAATCTCCTCGGGCAGCTTGCCCGGATCCGCTTCCCCTCTCCGGTCCGCTTCCTCCGCCTTCTTCAAGAGCTCGGCCACATCCGCCCGCAGAAGCTCCACCAGTTCTCCCGCCCGCTCGTAGGTCACATTGCGATGCTTGCTCGCGTTGGCCCGAATCTTGGTCCCGTCGACACTCACCACCCCCATCTTCAAAAGCTTCCTCTCCCGCGCCAACTCCAAGACCTTCAAAAAGCAGTCCGCCACCGCGGCAAAGTTCTCCCGCCGAAACCGGCAGATCGTGTCGTGATCCGGATGGGTGTTTGCACAAAGATAACGCACCGCCACATCCCGCCACGTCGCCGCCTCGATCCGGCGACTCGAAAAGAGTCCGTTGGCGTAGCAATAAATCAAAAAGCGAAAGCATCATCGACGGCGGATACTGCGCGTCTCCCGTCCCGCGTACGTTGACTCGAAACCCCCGCAGATCCATCCTTTCCACCGCCTCGATGACAAAATGCACCAAGTCGTCCTCGTCCACCCAATCTCGCAGGTCCTCGGGCAAAAGCATCGGCGTCATTCGATCCACCGTCACAAATCGCTCAGCCATGCCCTCTTTTACCCTATTCCAGAGGGAAAAGGAAAGTCCGACAGGCTGCTAACATGAAGCGAGCGACTGGCCCACGGGCTGCCGGGGGACGTGGCACCTGTAGGCGATGATGTCAGCGAGCTGCGTATGCACGATGGCCCTGATGACCGCGTCTGCTTCCCGCGACGAGGCGAGGTCTGGATCGTGCTCCTCTGTGGCGGGGACAAGAAAACACAGGCCCGCGAAATCGCCACAGCAAAGAGGCTTGCTCAGGAATGGAGAGAATCCAATGGTTGAAAAACTGACCACTTACGATCCGGCAGGCGCGCTCATCGACGACGAGCAAATCGCGGTCTTCATGGCGGACGCCTTTGAAACGGGAGATGCCGGCTACATTGCGTGCGCGCTCGGTATCGTCGCGCGTGCCAACGGCATGACGCAGATTGCGCGCGATACCGGTCTTTCGCGCGAACAGCTCTACCGTTCCTGCAGTGAAGCCGGGAATCCGACACGGAAGACGACGCTGGCCGTCATGAAAGCCCTGGGGATTGAACGAACGGCAAAGCCACGCAGCGAACAAGCAGCGGCTCGAAAGCCGACGCATAGAGCAGCCGTTCCAGCACGCAGAGGCGTGCCGGACGCGATCTCGTAAGCGAGCGGCTCGCTCGGCTGGCAGGAATGCTTGCTGCAATTTGTCTCGGCTGGCAGGATGCTTGCCGAAATTGACAAAGCTCGCCGAGCCCGAGATCGACAGGTAGCACGCCACGGTTTGCCCGCGGCGCAGCACACAAGACCTGAAACAACCTCGACACGGAGAGAATGGACATGACCGACCTCATTACCTGCCTCTGGTTCGACCACGGCGAAGCCCGCAAGGCGGCCGAATTTTATGCCGCCACGTTTCCCGACAGCCATATCCACCGGGTGAATGCTGCCCCTGGTGATTTTCCCGGCGGCCGCAAAGGCAGCGAATTGACCGTCGAATTCACGGTCCTGGGCCGACGGTTCGTCGGCCTGAACGGCGGCCCGAACTTCCAGCCGAATGAATCGGTCAGCTTCGTGGTCATCACCGAAAACCAGGAAGAGACCGACCGCTATTGGAACGCGATCATCGTAAACGGCGGCGTCGAAAGCGCCTGCGGCTGGTGCAAGGACCGTTGGGGGTTTTCCTGGCAGATCACCCCGAAGCGGCTGGTCGACCTGATCACCAGTTCCGACCCTGTCGAGACGAAGCGCGCGTTCGAGGCAATGATGGCGATGAGCAAAATCGATCTCGCGGCAATCGAGACAGCGTGTTGCGGTTGAGATGCCGGTAGCGTGACAAAGTGGAATTCTGCACGTTTTCAGGGAGTGATCCGCGTTGCGGCAAGATTCCGTTTCCGAGGCTTGCCGCGTCCCGTCCACCTGCGGTGAACGCCGTCCGTTGGGCAGCATCGACGGAGAAGGACGCTTTACCGGGGGGACAAGGGCTCCGTTGCATCGGGTTTTTCCGGCACCTCCTCCATCTGTTCCACCGCATCCGGGCGGATTGCCTCGACGCCGATCAGATGCTGATTTTGAACGAGCCGGGAGCGGTCCGCCAGACACGGAAAGAGGGGTTTCCGGACTGCGGAAGGCCCGTAAAGCGGTGACGGATCCAGCATGGGACAGCTGCTCATCTCAAACTGGACCGCTCAGGACGCGGACACGCACTTACGCCAGTCGTGCCGGGTCATGGCCCGGCTGATTGCCCGGCATGGCTCTTGTCCTCTTGCGGATCGTGCGTTTCGGCCCTTCCCGACGTTGGTCCATTCCATCGTCAGTCAGCAGCTATCCGCAAAGGCTGCCGACACGATCGCACGCCGCGTGCAGGCCATCGTGCCCGGCTTCACACCTGCCGAGTGGCTGGCTGTCGCGCCCGAGGCGCTGCGCGCGGCCGGGCTCTCATCCGCCAAGGCCCGCTACATCGTCGAACTGGCCCGGCGTGTCAGCGATGGGCGGTTGAACCTGGAGGCCATGCAGGAAGCGGCAGATGCGGAGGTGATCGCCGCGCTAATGGAGCTTCCCGGCATCGGTCGACACACGGCGGAGATGTTCCTGATCTTCGGCTTGCGCAGGCCGGACATATTGTCCTTGGGCGATGCTGGCTTGCGGCGCGCAGTTCGGCTCCTGTTTGGAGAGGATGCCACATTAGAATGTGTCGGCCAGCCCTGGCGGCCTTTCCGTTCTGTGGCGTCTTGGTATCTATGGCGGCACTTGGGCGCTTGAGCCGCTGCCGGACCACCCAGAGTGAGCCGAACTTCCCTGTGGAAGACATGTCAAACTGACCGCTTTGATAACAAGGGATCTGACCGCTCGGGGTATTGGATGGTTGTTTCCTTTAGTGTTCTTGCCCTTGCCCTGGGGCAAGGGCAAATCTGCCCCCGTCATCCACTCCGCACAGCGAAGAGCCGGACAAAGGAGCCGAAGCAGTCGGTTTTGAGCGTGACCCAGAAGGATTTCATCCTGGCGTGGTCATAAGAGTGAGCCTTGCGGCTTAGGGAGGCGAGGGCACCGCAGGAGAGCGTTGCACTCTCCGCTGGCATATGGGATACCGCGATCGGAATGGGGCAAGAGCCCTGGGGCGGGTCGCCAGTTCTTCCCCGCTTTCTTCCAGGCTCTTCGCACTCAGGA
>JAQUAR010000154.1 GCA_028687155.1 Methylacidiphilaceae bacterium
ATCCGGCGATCTTCTCCACCCACCCGGACCTGATTCTCTGTGGGGAGGTGACCGGACCTGAGACGCCCTACGTCGATGGCACCTCCCCCCTGGTGCCGCGGGGCATCGGCTTTTTTCTCTTCGACATAATCCGGCAAGGCGTCGAGGGCTTTTTGCCGGTCGAGGAGAGACGCGCGCTCGCCCGATCCTTCGGCCTTCCGGAGGTTCCCTTTTACGGCCGAATCGATCCGGAGGATCTGCGGGAGCTCCGGACAATCCTCTGCCGGCTCGATGCGCAGGAGCGAGAAGGAGTCATCCTCAAGGAGGACTCGCCGCGGAACTTCCGTGCTAAATATGTCACCGGAAGTGCGGAGATCTCCGACATCGCCTCCATGACCCAGCGCTATCTCGATGTGCCTCCGGAGTATTTCACCGAACGGGTTTTGCGGCTGGCTCTTTTCTTGGAGGAGATGGGGGTGACGGATCGGGAAGAGTGGCACCGACGGCTGGGGAAAGCCTTCCTTTCCGCTCTTCGGGAGAGAATCGCCGCCGCTCGACAAGGCCGATGCACCGGCTCCTTCTGCTGCCGCTTCCACGCCCGAGAAAATGCCCTTCGGCTCCTCGACGCTCTTGGACGGATCCACGGCCACGAGGGAGAAATCCACCTCACCAGCCTTCAGGACGAAGGCGGGACCTGGGTCCTCCGATTCGAGAAGCTCTACCGTTCAACCACGGGTTTTCTCCGCAATGCCCTCGGTGGCTCCCTTCGCTTCGACTAGATGGCAAAGCAGCTCCCGGAAGTGGCGTGCGTCGACGACCACCACCCCCATCCGATCCGCCCACTTCCGCATTCCCTCGTCGGCGGCAACCAGGCTCCCCTCCAGCTCGAAGGCAAGGAGGACCGCGTCGACATCTCCCTGGCTGTCGAGAATCCCCCGACGCACCATTTCCCGGTAACGCTCCCGGAGCTGGTGAAGAAGCTGCCCTATCTCCGCCGCCGCGCCGGCGCGCTTGGCATGCTCCTCGGCAATGCGCAACCCATGGTCGATCCGCTTCCGGACCTCGTCGATGAAGTCGTACAGAAAATCTCCCGGGATCTGAAGGTCCGATCTGCGAGGGGAACGGATCCGAATCACCGATTCGAAATACCCGATCAGAGACTCGAGATCGCGCATCTTCCGCAACTCCTCGTAGATGGAGAGCGGCATATAAAATTCCGCAGGAACCCGCCGTGCCAAATCGAGGAAGCACCCCACCGCCGCCTCGTCTTCTCCGAACTGAGAGGCGACGTCCGGATTGGTGAAGACGCTCGTATCGAGGACAAACCGGTGCATGGGCTCCGCTGAGCCCTAGACTAAGGCCTCCTCCTCCGGCAATCCAGCCGTTTGTTCTTTCCCGTTCTACGGCTTACGGATTGTCAACGCCGCCGGACTTCTGGAAACTTCCCTTGTGCTCTACCGAACGCTCCTCCGCCCTCTTCTCTTTTTTCTCCCTCCGGAAAGCGCGCACCGGATCGCCCTTTCTCTTTGCGCCCATTCCCGAGCAGCAGGCTTCCTCCGGCTCCTTTTGCCTCCTTCCCCCTCCGGCCTCGAACGGATCGTTTGGGGCCTCCGTTTCCCGAACCCGCTTGGGCTGGCGGCCGGCTTCGACAAGGGCGGCGTTGCTCTCGGCGCCTGGGAGGCTCTGGGATTCGGCTTCTGCGAGATCGGCACGGTGACTCCCCTCCCGCAACAACCCAACCCCGCACCCCGCCTCCGACGCCTGCCGCGATCCGAAGCCCTTTGGAACCGGCTGGGTTTCCCCAGCGAGGGAGCGGAGCGGGTCGCCCGCCGGCTCGCTCGCCGGCGGGCCGAGCAAAAGTGGCCAAATTTTCCCGTGGGGATCAACGTGGGCAAATCCCGGCAGACGGATCTCGACCGGGCCGCCGACGATTATGCGCGCGCCTTTTCCCTCCTCCGCCCCTACGGCGACTTTTTCGTGCTCAACCTGAGTTCGCCGAACACTCCCGGCTTGCGATCCCTCCAGCAGGAAGCGCACCTGCGAACTGTGCTGGAAGCGGTCGCCCAAACCAACCCTCCGCCCCCCAAGCCGATCCTGGTGAAGATCGCTCCCGATCTCGGGGAAAAGGAGCTGGGACGGATTCTCGAAGTGCTTCTGTCGGGTCCCTGCGACGGCTTGGTTGCGACGAATACGCTACCGACTCCGGGCCCGGGTGGGGTGGTGGGCGGACTCAGTGGCAGACCCCTGACGAAGCGGAGCACCGAGGTGATCCGCTTCCTGGCGCAAGAAAGCGCTGGCCGTCTGCCTCTTGTTGCCGCCGGCGGGATCTTCGATGCCGCCGATGCCCAGGAAAAGCTCGATGCGGGAGCCGTCCTTCTCGAGGCATATACGGGTTTTGTCTTCCGCGGGCCGAGCTTCGCCCGGGACATCGGCCACGGCCTCTTAAGAGGCCGCTCGTAAGCGTTCGCGGAGCGTTTCCGGATCGGAAATGGGCTCGGAGCAGGCAAAGGATTGGCAGAGGTAGGCGACGGGACCCTCCTCCCGCGCAGGGAGCGAGAGATAGAAGGCCTCCTGCTCGCCCAAAAAGGGGAAGCGCTTGCCGGGCTCGATCCAAAGAAGAAGCTTCCGGTCAGAGAGGCAGGTCACCGCCGACGCCAAGAGAGACCGGGTTCGCGGGTCGGCCCGCGCGCCCACGACGGCCACCGATATGCGGGGACGGATCGAGTCGAGATGAGCCGCCAGTAGCTGCGGCAGAGCGGTCGGGCTGTGGGCGAGCCGGTCGGCTTCGGCTCGAAAGAGGGCTTCGAGACGCCCAGGCCACCTCTCTTCGGGCAGTAACGCGGCTAAGCGCAGGAGGTTGGCCGCTGCAATCGAGATCGCCGCTGGCTCCGCTCCGTCGTACTCCTCGCGCATGCGGAAGGGGACAGGGCTTGCTTCCTCCCCGCTCGTCCAATAGGCGCCCGATTCCGGATCGCGGAAAAGAGCTTCCATCCGGTCTTGGAAGAAGAGCGCCTTTTCCACCCATCCGGCCTCCTGCGTAACCTCGAAGAGATCGAGGAGGGCCGCCACCAGCATCGCATAATCTCCGGCAAAGGCCTCGACCTCGCCTCTCCCCTCCCGATAGAGGCGAAAGAGCTTTCCCGTGGCTGGCTCGAAGAGCGCCGAAAGGAGGAACCGCATCGTGCGTTCCGCCGCTTCCCGGTAACGCTCCTCGCCCAGCAGCAGCCCCGCGCGGGCGAGAGCCGAAACGGCCAGAGCGTTCCAGCCGAGCACTACCTTGTCGTCTTTCGCGGGCCGAGGCCTTCGGCTGCGCGCCCGGATCAGCTTGCTGGCCACGGCGCTCCGGATCCTCTCCGCTTCTCCCGGCGAAAGACCCCGCCGGGAGGCAATCTCCTCGATCGACGCGTCCTCGAAGAGAGTGTTGCGCCCAACCAGTTCCTGGTGAGGATCCGCATCCGCCAGAATATTTCCTTCGGGCCGCACCCCCCAGAGCTCGACGGCCAACGCCAACTCCTCCGGCTCCAGAACCTCCGCGAGCTCCTGGTACGTCCAAAGATAAAAGGCTCCCTCCCGGGCAGGCCCGCCCTCGGGAGAGAGGCTGTCCGCATCTTCCGCCGAGGCAAATCCACCGTCGGCAAACGCGAGATCGCGCAAGAGATAGTCGAGAATCTCGCGAACGATCGATTCCGAACGCGCGCTACCGTCGCAGCAGAAGCTTTCCAGGTAGACGGAGGCGAGTTGCGCTTGATCGTAAAGCATCTTCTCGAAGTGGGGAACCCGCCAGAACCGATCGACCGAATAGCGATGAAATCCGCCGCCGATCTGGTCTCGAATTCCTCCGCGAGCCATCGCCTCAAGGGTCTGCCGAACGATCGAGAGGGCGCGTTCCCCCTGGGGCCGTCCGCGGTTCGTGGCGGCATAGCGAAGGAGGAAGTGGAGGGCTGCGGGCCGGGGAAACTTCGGCTTGGAGCCAAAGCCGCCCCATTCCGGATCGAACGCTCTCGAAAACTCCTCGAATGCGCGTTCCGCCGCCCGTCCTCCCTCCGCGAGGCCTGGACGGCTTCCGGCCAAGGCTTCTCGGAGCCGCCCCGCGATCTCCTCGCCGCGGAGCACCAGATCCTCCCGATGACGCGACCAGAGCTCGGCAATCTGGTCCAAAACCGAAAGGAATCCCAGCAACCCCCACCGGTCGTTTTTCGGGAAGTAGGTTCCTCCATAAAACGGCTTGAGATCCGGGGTGAGCCAGACGCTCATGGGCCAGCCTCCCTGCCCGGTGGCGGCCTGGACAAAGGCCATGTAGGCCTGATCCACATCAGGCCGCTCCTCTCGATCGACCTTGATCGGCACAAACGCCCGATTGAGCCGCTCCGCGACCTCCTCGTCTTCGAAGGATTCGTGCGCCATCACATGGCACCAGTGGCAGGTCGCATACCCGATCGAAAGAAAGATCGGCTTTCCCTCGGCCTTCGCCTTGGCGAAAGCCTCGCTTCCCCAGGGGTACCAGCCGACCGGATTGGCCGCATGCTGCCGGAGATAGGGGCTTTTTGCCGCCGCCAATCGGCTCATTTTTCTTCCGAAACCTGTCCGGTGGGCGAAACGGTCAACTTTCCGCCGATCGGCAGGAGATAGAGGTTGAGCTCCGCGGCCGAAAAAGCCTCCCGGGCCGCACCCTTGTCGATGCGAATTCCTTCGAAAGTGTCATAGTGGACTCCCATCACATTCCGACAGCCGAGAAGCTCCGCCGCGCGAATCGCATCATCCGCGCCCATCGTAAACGTGTCTCCGATCGGAAGAA
>JAQUAR010000155.1:0-1553 GCA_028687155.1 Methylacidiphilaceae bacterium
AGGAAGGAGGCGCTCTTCCGATTCTCGGCTTGCAGGATCGTTCCGCCCAGGATGACAATCTGCCCGATGTAGGCCTCCGGGTTTGCTTGGATCTCTTCAAAGGAAGGTTGGTTTTTCGCCTGTTTTCGATACCAGTTGGGAACCGACTCGCCCCGCGCGGCGAAGAGAGGGCCGAGGCAGAGCGCAACGAACAAGCCGCAGGAGATCAGGAAACCTGGAATCGATCGCCCGGGAGGGACGGAATGGGAGAGCATGAAAAGAGCGTCCCACAAGAGAGGCTTCTTCACAAGCCCGGCGCCCTCAACCGACGGCTCGAGCCGCGGGAATCGGGCGGGCTCCGAGGCTTCCCGCAGAGCGAGATCCGAATCCCGAAAGAAAAAGGACAAGGGGCACGCCCCTCCGCCGCGCGATTGGGTTTGCAAGATCTCCCGGCGAGTCGCATAAGACCTTTGCTCGCCCGTTCCCGCCGCTGTGGGAGGGAAGCGCGGAGCTTCCTCGCGATCAGACCGACCATTTTCTCTGCTTGTGGCCTCTCTTCCTTCCTTGGCTCCAACAGCCTTCGTGCTCGCCGCCGGACTTGGGACCCGCCTGCGGCCTCTCACGGAGGGACGGCCTAAACCGTTGATTCCCGTCGGCAACAAGCCGCTCATTACCTATGCGTTCGATCAACTGATCAAGGTCGGCATCGAGGATTTCGTGGTGAACAGCCACCATGCTCCGGAAGCCTTCGCGGCGGTCTTTCCCGAAGGCCGGTATCGAGGCCGTGAGATTCGGTTGCGCCACGAGCCCGTCCTGCTCGATACCGCCGGCGGCGTGCGCAACGTAGGGGATCTTTTCGGGGATCGACCCTTCCTGATTCACAACGGAGATATCCTGACCGACCTGCCGATCGAGGAGGCCGTCGAGCAGCATCTGGCGGGTAATGATCTGGCGACGCTCGTTCTCCGGTCGGACGGCCCGGCACTTCGCGTCGCCTTCGATCCGAAGGAGCGGAAGGTGATCGACATCCACGGAAGCCTGGGACGGGAGGATGCGCCTCGCTTCCTCTATACGGGGATCGCGGTCCTCTCCCCCGGCTTTCTTCCCTGGATTCCGGTAAGCGGACCGGTCTCGCTGATCCCCGTCTTCCTCGAGGTGATCCGCCGATCCGGCAAAATCGGGGGAATCGTCCTCGACCGGGGGCGCTGGTTCGACCTCGGAACCCGCGAAGCCTATTTGTCGGTCCACCGCGAGCTAGGCCGGAATCCGGGTCAGTGGGCCCCGCTCTGCTGGGTGGACCCCACGGCTCAAGTGGCTCCGGATGCCGTTCTCGAAGATGCCACGGCGATCGGACCGCGATGCCGGGTGGGGAGCGGGGCTCTTCTGCGCAACTCGGTCCTTTGGGAAGACGCGGAGGTAGCACCCGGCAGCAGCCTCGAGCGCTGCATCGTCCGCGACTCCCGTCTTGCCAAGGGGAAGCTCACGGACGCAGATATTTAGCCGCCATTTCTCGCAAGCTTTCTCCTGCGGCTTGCACAATGGGCTTGTCTGCTTCGCTAAGCTTGGTTTTCCAT
>JAQUAR010000155.1:1563-4770 GCA_028687155.1 Methylacidiphilaceae bacterium
CATCCTTGCAGCATGTCCTCATACAACCCCGGGGGAAAACCGGCGCCTCGGCTATGCAATTCGTGAGAAATGGCTGCTAGATGATGCCCCTCGATCAGCTCTTGGCGGAAACTACCCGTCGCTTGCCCCTCGGACAGTTGGACCGGGCCTCGATCACCAAGCTGGAAAAAGGAGGATCGGATCGGAGCTTTTACCGGATCCGGATCGAGCCGAAGCGTTCGCTGATCCTCGTCCGCTACGGAGAGAGCCGGCCCGAAAACGCACGGTACGGCCCCCTGGGCGAGTTCCTCCATTCCTTGGGGGTTCGCTGCCCCCGGGTCCACGGGCAGGATCCGGTGCACGGTCTCCTCTGGCTCGAAGATCTGGGAGACTCCGATCTATGGAGCTACCGCCATGCACCCTGGCAGGAGCTCGGGCCTCTCTATCGTTCGGCTCTGCGGGAGATCTTCATCCTCCACGCCCGGGGCGCCGCCAGGCTCGGGAGCCTATGGACGGAACCCCCGTTCACCCGGGAGCTCTATGCCTGGGAGCAAGCCTATTTTTTTACGAACTGTCTCGGGCGTTTCTTTCACCTGGAAGCGGACACCCTTTCCCGCCTGTCGGCACTTCCGCAGCTGACCCGGATCGCCGAGGCTCTCCCCGCCTTCCCGCGCCATCTGATCCATCGGGATTTTCAGTCGCAAAACGTCCTGATCCGGGCGGGGCACGCCTATATCATCGATTTCCAGGGGATGCGGCTCGGGCTGGCCTCCTACGATCTGGCCTCCCTCCTCTACGATCCCTACGTTGCCCTCGACGCGGAGCGGAGAGAAGAGCTCCGGACTTATTATGGATCTTTATGGCGGGAGGCATCCCTCGTTCCGCCGGACGATCTCGGGGAAGCGTTCGATTGGGCGGCGCTCCAGCGACTGATGCAGGCGTTGGGGGCCTATGGCTATCTCGGATTGGTCAAGAAAAAGGAGGAGTTCCTCTGCTATATTCCCGTTGCCCTGCGTCTCCTGGCCGAAGTGCTCCGGAGAATCCCGGGGCTCGATCCACTCCGGGAAGAGGTCGAACTTTGCCTCGCTGTCTCGCGGTAGCCTGGGTCTCTCACCAGCTCAGCACCCGACGTGCGGCGAATGAATCTGGATACAAGGCGGTCCGGAGGGTTCCCCCCTCCGGACCGCGCTTGGCTCCGGCGGCGCTCCTTTCCGCTCTTACGCGCCCGTGGTGAGCTCAACGGAGCCTTGCGGATCCTTGATGATTTCCGCTGCGCTCGCGAACGGCTTGCCATGGTAGAGATGCTGGATGAGCGCGACGACCCGAGGACAGATCTGCAACCAGGTTCCCAGGATCGCCAGCGTTCCCCAACCGAAAACAACGAACCCCCAGTGCGTAGGGGCGACGGAGAGCTCCTCCACGAACCAGCGAGTATGGCCGAACTCATTGAGCGCTACGTTCGGAAAGTTCATCAACGGGCTCCCCCCTAGCACAGCTAAGGGTAAGGACATGGCCGTGGCGAACTGGGGCAATCGGGTCGTCGCGTAGAGGAGTGAGCCGACTCCGAAGAGGATGTAGATGGGATAGCTCAGATAGAACTCCACGATGTTCGTCGGCGTGAAATCTGTATCCCGGATCATCGTCTGGTGCCAGGCCGCTCCCTGCTCGGCGAAGTAGCTCGTGCCCGCATAGGCCGCGCAGGCATAGCTCAGCAAGAAGAGTCCCAATGCCCAATACCTCTTGAGTTCCTCCGCCGGGGCGAGCCGTTCGAGCGCCCGGTCCCGGCTTATCCAGAGCCAGCCCCAGAGCGACGCGGCGGTAATCGCCTCGAGGAAGAGTTCCGCGAGAAGCATGACCATCCAGTAGGAGCCATATTCCGGGGACGAGCAATCGAGACCCTTCGAAAAGCCGTAGAGCCTTTCGTACACGTTGATCAAGACATCGAAGACGATCAGCGCCCCGATCGCAATTCCCGCACGTTTCCAGGAAAAAGCGGAGATCGGCGGGCGCGCGACCGCCGCGGTCGTCACTTGCGCTTCTTTCATATACGGACTGCCTCCTTGCTATTACAGTACTGTTCCTACCGCAGTTATATCTATTCTAATTCTAGGCCGACATTCTCCCGGGCTGTCGGCTGCAGTTCCCAGCCGGCATTCGCCTCGCTGGTTTTCGACCGCAATCGTAACGACCTCGCTGGAGATGAACAATGGGAAAGACTTACCCATTCGGGTGGAATATTCTGCGCTACGGAATCACAAGCATTTGATCTAGATACAGATGCTGTTTTCGAATGGTCGGAAATCCGGCATAGGTAGACTCGCGGAAAGTGAGAGAAGCATTAGTATGGGGAGCAAGAGTGGCATGCAAAATAGGGTGAGCGACTTCCTTCCTGCGGCCTACGATCCCTCGATCGAGCTCGAACATGGACAAGAAGCCGTTTCGGGCGCAACGATCCGGCAAAAGACTGCAAGAGGAAGAAGAGCCCCGACTTGGCGAAGGGAGCCCATGAGGGAGATTCCGCCGCCTGCCAGATCAATGCGCGAATCGCGGGGTTCGACGATCGGCGAGGCGAGATTCTCCGCCAGCGGCCCAGGAAAGAGTCTGTTGCGGTGTGGCTCGACTCCGTGTCGGACGTCCGCCTTACCGATAGCACCAGACCCAAAGCTGGTCGGAGAGATCTCCCGATACCCGTGAGTAGCGCTTTTTCTCCGCCCGCGTGAACAGGATCACCCCATGGCCCCCATGCTCAACAGCCGCCCGTTCGACCGGACGCCAAGTCGAAGCGATGAGCCGGGTCTCGTCGATGTAGATCGCCCCCAGAATGTGGTAGCGAGCCGGCGTACCGCCAAGGTAGATCGGGATACCGGGCTTTTCGTCGTATTCGGGACCGATCTGCTTGATGACAGGACCCTTGGCGGCGGAGCGGGCTGCGTGAATGTCGTACCAGTGCGCTTTGGACGCCCATGCCGAAGTGCCGAGCGCAAGCCAGATCGCCGCGATCGCAACCGCCTGACTCGGTCTGAGTTGCATCGATTCTTATGAAATCGCGACCGCGATGGGAGGTCAAGCTCGGAGTGGCGGCGATCGCAAGCATGAGCCGATCGCCCTGGCTCGTCCGGAGGAGAATCCTTCGACGGCCCGGTAATGACGAGGCAGCGGCCCGCCTGACGAACCCGAGGAGTTGCGCACGGTTCAGAAACCGTCCATTCTTTACGGAAGATCGAAGCC
>JAQUAR010000156.1 GCA_028687155.1 Methylacidiphilaceae bacterium
CGGTCACTCCTCGGTCTTCTGGGTCAGCACTTGGCGATCGCGATAACTTCCCGTCGCGGGATCGACACAATGGGGGAGATGTAGGTTGCCCGTTTTCGGATCTTTGAAAAGACCTGGGGGCGTCCACCGGTTTGCCGCTTTGCGAGAGCGAAGGCGAGCCTTTGATGTCTTGCGCTTAGGAACTCCCATGATATCTCCTTTTCAGAATTAATGGCGTTTGTGGTGATTGCCCACTCCAGCCAACATTCGCACGTCCACGATCGGCACCAGGGACAACCCCTGAACTCGGATCTCCATGCGCGTCGAGGCGGTTCCACCCCGGTTCTTGCAACCCTTTGCGAGAACAATTTTGATCAATCGAGAAAGTCAATACGTCCATTCCTTCTTAATCATGCTGCGGAAAATTGAGATTCCGTCAACCCGCCGCCATCGACACTCTCTTTGCCGAGTGGGCGGGATCAACGATTTGGCTCGAACCGTTCCAGGATTCCCCAAACGTCCTTTCCGTGAATCGATTGCTCTTCTCTGGCTTGGTTCTGTGCTCGAATCCCTTCCGTGAAGCAGCTTCCCGCTGCCTGCTCATCGCAAACCGCTACCATTGGAAGGGCCAACAGGATGTCCTCTCGGACAAAGGGTGTCAAGTCGATCCACAAGGGCAGGGGGGGGCGCACGCGAACTTGAAAATCCGGGAGTCGAATCGGCCAGTGCAGCCAGCGGCAGCACCGACCGCACTGCAGTTCCACGGCAGTTTCGACCACTCCCGTGCCCACGACAAGATCGTCGACAAGAAAGAGGGAGAGATCGATCGCGATCGGATCCTTCGCGTGAGCGGCTGGCTCGTCCAGTCCCAAGATCGCCGGTTGCAGGACCTCTTGCACGCGAAACGGTTCTACCGAAAGGCTTGCCGTCTTGATTTTCATGTTCCAACTAAGCTTACGGATGGTCGCTTTTCCACTGAAAAAGGCAAAAACCTGCATCCAGGAACATCGGCACGGAGGCATAGTCTTGGGATCGAGAATCCGATGTGCGCCTCTTCCTAAAGAGGAGCGTTTCCGTGCGGGGGATTCCTTGCCGCGGCAAACGATCCGCCACTCCGCGAGTCTGCGAGACGCCGGAGTAGGGGCTTTTGCTCTGGTCGTATGGCCCACGCGGAGTTACTATTTTTACGGTCGCTCCACGATGAAATGCCCGAAATGCGGAAAACAAAAAGACCGGGTAGTTGATTCCCGGCCGCTTCGCGAGGGAGCAGTCGTCCGCCGCCGCCGCGAATGCCTCAAATGCGGGGCTCGCTTTACCACCTACGAAGAGATCGAGCAGCTCGCCCTTCAGGTCAAAAAAAGGGACGGCAGCTTCGAGATCTTCGATCGCCTGAAGACGATCCGGGGAATTGAAAAGGCCTGCGAAAAGCGCCCCGTCAGCCTCAAAGCGATTGAAGATCTCGTGGATCGGCTCACCGCCCATCTTGTGCGCTCGCACGGCCGGGAGATTCCTTCAAGCGCAATCGGAGAAGGGATCGTCGAAGGATTACGAACCCTCGATGAGGTCGCCTATGTGCGCTTTGCCTCCGTCTATCGAAAGTTCCGAGACGCGAGCGACTTCGTTCATGCCGTAACAAAGTTGAACCGGGCTTCCTCAAGGCAGGAGACGCTTCCTCTCTTATAAGTTGCTTGTCAATAACTACTTATGAAAACACTCTTTCGCCGGATCATCGACCGGGAGCTTCCGGCCGAGGTGATTTACGAAGACGAACGCTGCATCGCGATTCGCGACATCCATCCGGTCGCCAAGGTGCATGCTCTTCTCATCCCGAAAAAGGAGATTCCACGTCTTTCCTCGGCGGAAGCAGGGGATCAAGAGCTTTTGGGCTATCTGCTCGTCGTCGCCACAACGCTTGCGGCGAAGCTCGGGATCGCGGCGACAGGCTTTCGGGTGATCATCAACAACGGCAAGGACGCGGGCGAAAGTGTTCCGCATCTTCATCTACATCTTCTGGGTGGCGAGCCATTGGGTTGGAAGCACGGCGGATCCAACTAAAGCTCCCGGCATCGATCGACTTCCGAGCAGCAGCACCAAGTCGCGCTGCTCCGCCTGATCTTCTGTGCAAAACGGCGGTCGAGCGCTGCGACCGATGGAAAACGAGAAAGGGGGAGCCCGTGAAGGGTTCGAAAGGACAACTCCGCTGACTCTTTAATTAGTTCGCACAATAAGTGTTATGTTAAATGTCTAGGGGTGAGTTGCCTTGGGTCCAAGACTACTTTTCTTGATCGGCTTGGCCGGTGCGTGATTCGTTCGAACGTCTTCCGTGGTGATCTTTCGGTCGATCTGCGGTGTCGTAGTGGCATAAAAGATGCTTTTCGTGTTGCAGTCGTCGGGAAAGACGGTTAGCAAAAAGCTTGAGATTGCCCCGTAGAGGATGTCATAGGCGGGAAAAACGAATTGGGAGAGAAAACATGGCGCTGTGTAAGATCGAGGCGGTGATCAAACCGTTTAAGCTGGAAGAAGTGAAAGAAGCGCTTACGGAAATCGGCATTGCTGGTTTGACCGTTGCGGAGGTCAAGGGGTTTGGCCGTCAGAAGGGGCACACGGAAATCTATCGGGGCAGCGAGTACACCGTCGACTTCCTGCCCAAGGTCAAGATCGAGGTGGTCCTGGAGGAGGCGCTGCTGCCTAAGGCGACCGAAGCGATTATCAAGGCGGCGAGAACGGGCAAGATCGGGGATGGAAAGATCTTCGTGGTCCCCGTATCCGAAGCGATTCGGATTCGGACGGGGGAACGTGACGAGCATGCCATCTAGGCCATCTGGGGCTCGTCCCCCCTTCCCTAATTGCGTTCCTGAGGTTAGGCCCAGGTTGAAGGAGCTCAAATGGGTCTATCGTTGCGCCCTCCCGGCGTTTTCTCACGGATGCCGGTCAACGCTAGGGGCGCCACGTTGTGGCATGGATCCAAGTAGTCCGCGAAGAGCCGGGCTTTTGTGATATAATTTGCGCTAAGGTTGTGGATATAAGGATGATCCAGATAATCTAGCGCAAGAAGAGGAGCGGAATGGCGGGCGTTCTCGCCCGGGGCGATTCCAGAGTTCTTCCTAGAGAGAATGTAATCCAATACCTAAGGAAAAGGGGAGTCAGTTATGGCCGAAAAGTACAAGCGGTGCGCTTCGGGAGAAGAAGCGTTGGCGTTCGGGCGTGAGCACAATGCCCGACTGGTCGACCTGAAGTTTGGCGATCTGCTGGGGACATGGCAGCACTTTACCGTGGGCATCAACGAGCTGCCCGCGGAAGCCTTTGTGGAAGGGCTGGGGTTCGATGGCTCATCGATTCGGGGATGGCGTGGCATTCAGGAATCCGATATGCTGGTCATGCCCGATCCCTATACGGCATTCATCGATCCGTTCATTGCGGAACCGACCTTGAGCTTCATCTGTGCGATTTCGGATCCGATTACGCGCCAGACCTACTCTCGGGACCCAAGAAGCATTGCGATCCGTGCCGAAGCCTACTTGAAGTCCACCGGCATCGCGGATACCGCATACTTCGGTCCGGAAGCCGAGTTCTTCATCTTTGACGACGTCCGGTATGAAAATCAGTCCAATGGATCGTTTTACGAGGTCGACTCCGTCGAAGGGATCTGGAACACGGGCCGGGACGAGGAGCCTAATTTAGCCCATAAGATCCGGTTCAAGGAGGGCTACTTCCCCGTACCGCCTGCGGATACCCTCCAAGACGTGCGGGATCAAATGGTGCTCTGCCTGGAAGATCTGGGTGTTTCCGTGGAAAGGCAGCACCACGAGGTCGCGACGGCGGGGCAAGCGGAGATCGATATCCGCTTCAACACCCTTCTTCGGACCGGCGATGACATGATGACGTATAAGTACGTGATCAAGAACATCGCCCGCCGATTCGGAAAGACCGCGACCTTCATGCCGAAGCCGCTATTCGGCGACAACGGCTCTGGGATGCATACGCATCAATCGCTCTGGAAGGAGGGAAAGCCGCTCTTCGCGGGCAACCGGTACGCGGGATTGAGCGAGCTCGCTCTCCACTACATCGGCGGCATTCTGAAGCACGCGCCGGCGCTGACGGCCATCACCAACCCGACGACGAACAGCTACAAGCGGCTGGTTCCCGGATTCGAAGCTCCCGTCAACTTGGCCTACTCGGCGCGGAATCGGAGCGCTTCGGTTCGGATTCCGATCTATTCTCCGAGTCCGAAAGCCAAACGCGTCGAATTCCGTACGCCCGATCCAGCGGCCAACGTCTACTTGGCCTGCGCGGCGATGATGATGGCGGGCTTGGATGGGATTCAAAACCGCCTCGACCCGGGCGAGCCGTTGGAGAAGAACATCTACGAGCTTCCGCCGGAGGAACTAAAGAAAGTTCCGACCGTCCCCGACTCCCTGCGAGGAGCCGTCCAAGCGTTGGAAAAAGATCACGAGTTCCTGCTCAAGGGCGACGTATTCACCAAGGATGTGATCGATACACTTCTGGAGTTGCGCAAAAAGGATCACGACGCTCTCCGGCTCCGACCCCATCCGATCGAGTATCAGATGTATTACGACATCTAAGCCGAAGGCTGAGAGTTAGAAAGCAAGAAGGCCGCGCCGGGAAAGCGCGGCCTTCTTTTTGCCCACTCAGGAGCATTTGCTAAACAAGAGCGGCACGGACCTGCCGTGCCGCTCTCATTCGGGAATCGTTTGAGGAGGATAACGATTCGTTCGATGTTTCTGAAGAATTTGACGTCGGATCCCGCGATTCCGTTCAAATCCCCTTTTC